>JBIODY010000103.1:0-7762 GCA_044445505.1 Lysobacterales bacterium | reverse complement strand
CCGATCGCGCGGCGCGCGTCGAGCAGGTTGAACGTATGGCTGGCTTTCATCACCTGCTCGTAAGCGGGCAAGGGCAGGCCGGCCTGGACCAGCCTCGCAGCCTCGCCCTCGCAGGTATCGAACCACTCGAAGAGCTTCGCGACGTTCGCGTGCTCGAAGTTGTACGCGCTCTGCTCGACCTCGTTCTGGTGGAACACGTCGCCGTAGGTGACGACGCCATGCGGCGCATTCGTCCAGACCAGATCGAACACGTTGTCGACGTTCTGCAGGTACATCGCGAGGCGTTCCAGGCCATAGGTGATCTCGCCGGTGACCGGCCGGCATTCGAGGCCGCCGGCCTGCTGGAAATACGTGAACTGGGTGACTTCCATGCCGTTCAACCAGACCTCCCAACCTAGGCCCCAGGCGCCGAGCGTCGGCGACTCCCAGTTGTCCTCGACGAAGCGCAGGTCGTGCACGAGCGGGTCGACGCCGAGCGCTTTCAGCGAAGCGATGTAACGCTCGAGGATGTCATCCGGATTCGGCTTCATCACCACCTGGTACTGGTAGTAGTGCTGCAGGCGATTGGGATTGTTGCCATAGCGGCCGTCGGTCGGACGGCGCGAGGGCTGTACGTAGGCGGCCGCCCACGGCTCGGGTCCGATCGATCGCAGGAAGGTCGCAGGATGGAAGGTGCCGGCGCCGACTTCGGTGTCGAGCGGCTGGACCAGCACGCAGCCCTGGCTCGCCCAGTAGCGGTTCAAGGTCTGGATGATTTCCTGGAAGGTCGGTCCTGGCATGCGCCGGCTCACAAAGTTGCACGCGAAAAGCGCGCTAGTATAGCGGTCGATGTCCTTGCTGGATTCGATCCCATGGCCAGCGTGACCCAGCTTCCGGCGGGCGCGAAACCCGCCACGGCGCCCGTGCTCGGGCTGCATACGCGCCTCGATCTCGACGAGACGCTGGCTGCGTTGATCGCCGACGGGCTCATCTCCGAGGCTGACGGCAAACACGTGCGCGCCGATGTGCGCACTGCGCGCGGCCGCACCGAACTGCATCCGCTGGTGCTGGTCGCGAACCTGAAACTGGCCGACGTGCGCCATCCGGACAAGCCGCTCAGCCTCGAAGTGCTGACCCAGTGGCTGGCCGCGCGCGCGACCCTACCCTACCTGAAGATCGATCCGATGAAGATCGACGTCGGCGCGGTGACCCAGGTCGTCAGCCACGCATATGCGCAGCGGTATCGCATCCTGCCGGTCGCGGTCAGCCCAATGCAGGTCGTATTCGCGACCTCGGAACCGTTCGACACGCGCTGGATCGCCGATCTCGGTCACATCCTGCGTCGCGACATCCAGCGCGTCGTCGCGAGCCCGCTCGACGTCGGCCGTTATCTCACCGAGTGGTGGGGCGTGCAGCGTTCGATCCAGCGCGCCCAGGACGCGAAGAACGACGTCCATGACGGTCGCGCGATCCTGAATTTCGAGCAACTCGTCGAACTCGGCAAGGCCGGGGACGTCGGCGTCGACGATCGTCATGTCGTGCACATCGTCGACTGGCTGCTGCAGTATGCGTTCGAGCAGCGTGCCTCGGACATCCATCTGGAGCCGCGCCGCGAGACCAGCCCGATCCGCTTCCGCATCGACGGCGTGATGCACAAGGTGTTCGAGCTGCCGACACCGGTGATGACCGCGGTGACCTCGCGCATCAAGATCCTCGGCCGCATGGATGTCGCCGAGAAGCGCCGCCCGCAGGATGGGCGCATCAAGACGCGCTCGGCCGGCGGACGCGAGGTGGAACTGCGTCTGTCGTCGATGCCGACCGCGTTCGGCGAGAAGATCGTGATGCGCATCTTCGATCCGGACATCGTGGTCAAGGAGTTCCGCCAGCTCGGCTTCTCTGCGGATGAGGAAAGGATCTGGCGCGACTTCGTCGATCGGCCGCACGGCATCGTGCTGGTCACCGGCCCGACCGGCTCCGGCAAGACGACCACGCTGTATTCGACCTTGAAGGTCCTGGCGACGCCGGACATCAATGTCTGCACGGTCGAGGATCCGATCGAGATGGTGTCGCCCGAGTTCAACCAGATGCAGGTGCATAACGCGATCGATCTGGATTTCGCGGCCGGCGTGCGCACGCTGATGCGCCAGGACCCCGACATCATCATGGTCGGCGAGATCCGCGATCTCGAAACTGCGCAGATGGCCGTGCAGGCATCGCTGACCGGGCATCTGGTGTTGTCGACGCTGCACACCAACGACGCGCCGAGTGCGCTGACCCGCCTGCTCGATCTCGGCGTGCCGAATTACCTGATCCAGTCGACCCTGACCGGCATCGTCGCGCAACGTCTGGTGCGTACGCTGTGTCCCCACTGCAAGGTCGAGACGCCGCTCAACGTGCAGGCGTGGGCCGCGCTGACCCATCACTCGCACCTCGCGCCGCCGGTGAAGAGTTACGGCCCGAAGGGTTGCCTCGAATGCCGCAAGACCGGTTTCCTCGGCCGCACCGGCATCTACGAGATGCTGCGCGTGTCGCCGGCGATCCGCGCGCTGATCCAAGCGAACATGGATCTGGCCAGGCTTACCGCGACCGCATTGGCCGAAGGCATGCAGCCGCTGCGTGCGTCCGCCGCGGCGCAGGTCGCACGCGGCATCACCACGATTCCCGAAGTCATACACGTACTGCCGCCGACGGACTGAAACGTGTACGGCACGGGCAACGGTGATTCGGTGCAGCTTCCGTCCCGGCGTGCTGCAGATGCGAGCGCGTGCGGAAAATCGCGGATGAATTTTTCAGGCCAGCGCAAGTTCCTGATCGTGCAGACCGGGAGCGCTCCCCCGGCCGTGCGTGCGCGGCACGGAGATTTCGCGGAATGGTTCCGGCACGGCCTCGGCCTCGCGCGCGGCGAAGTCGCGGTCGTGCGCGTCGATGCTGGCGAAGCGCTGCCGGAACCGTCGGCGCATGCCGGCGCGATCGTGACCGGCTCGCCGGCGATGGTCAGCGAGCGCCTTGCCTGGAGCGAGCGCACGGCGGTCTGGTTGCGCAACGCGGTCGAGGACGGCTTGCCGCTGCTCGGTGTGTGCTACGGCCATCAGCTGCTGGCGCACGCGCTCGGTGGCCGCGTCGACTATCACCCGAGCGGGCGCGAGGTCGGCACGGTCGATATCGAGCGCCTGCCGGACGCGGCCGACGACGCGTTGCTGGGTCCGACGCCGCTGCGCTTCCGCGCGCACGCCTCGCATCAGCAGAGCGTGCTCGAGCTGCCGAAGGGCGCGGTCACGCTGGCCCGTTCCGCGCACGATCCGCATCATGCGGTGCGCTACGCGGCGCATGCATGGGGACTGCAGTTCCATCCTGAATTCAGCGCCGAGATCATGCGCGGCTACCTGCAGCGCCGACCGCCGGCACGGCACGGTGATTGTCCGCAGGGATGTTGCGCGCAACGCGCCTGGGCGCCGGCGCCGCAGGCGCGCGGCCTGCTGCGACGCTTCCGCGGCATTGCCCGCGCGGCCCGCGCGGAGTGAGGCATTCGCCGCGCTTGTGTGGCGGAGTCAGGCCGACTTGCGCGCGCCGCGGCGAATCGCGGTCAACGGGTTGCCGAGCTTCAGGCTCGAAAGATAGTTGCTGATCGCTTCATTGGTGACATCGTACAGCGGTCGGCCCATGACCGCTGCGGCGGCCTTCAGGCTGTCGCGCACGCGCTTGGAAACGCGCAGGCTGGCGTCGCGCGCGTCGTCTTTTTCCGGCATGGTCTTTTTCATCGCGTTGCTCCCGCAAACTGCACTACAGCACTTCTTGCGTGTTGCAGAAGTGTAACTGTGCCGGCCATGCGATGGGGGCGAGGGCGGCAGCCATGCTTGTGACGATTTGTTAATGACTGGCTGGAAACGGCTCCGCCAGCGACGGTTGCACTGCGCCCGCTGGAGCGGGCACGACCGGTATAGCCGGGCCGAAGACCAGGTCGCAGGATGCGGCGCGTGGACCGCGGCGGAGCCTGCCCCGGAGTAATCCGGGGATGCCCGGTCTTGCAGACCA
Organism: Lysobacterales bacterium; assembly: GCA_044445505.1. GTDB lineage: Bacteria > Pseudomonadota > Gammaproteobacteria > Xanthomonadales > Rhodanobacteraceae > Dokdonella_A. The sequence goes on along the minus strand of JBIODY010000103.1, from coordinate 3,751 downwards.
TTCGAGTACCCTCAGCCGCCGGCCGGCGGGGGCGCCGGTACCCGCGTGCCGCGGGTCAGAGCGCGCGCGCCGAAGATACCGAGCTCGTATAGCAGGCACATCGGCACCGCGAGCATCACCATCGACAGCGCGTCGGGCGGGGTCAGCACCGCGGCGGCGACGAACGAACCGACGATCGAGTACCGGCGGTTGCCGGCAAGCTGGTCCGGCGTGACCATGCCGAGTGCGACCAGGATGACCAGCACCACCGGCACCTCGAAGCACAGCCCGAAGGCAAGGAACAGCATCAGCACGAAATCGAGATAACGGCCGATGTCCGGCATCACCGCGACGCCGGCCGGCGCGATGCCGGTCATGAAGGTGAAAACCGCCGGCAACACGAGGAAATACGCGAACGCACAGCCCACGTAGAACAGGACCACCGCCGATACCAGGATCGGCATTGCGAGCCGTTTCTCGGTGCGGTACAGCCCCGGCGCGACGAACGCCCATAACTGGTACAGCACGAACGGGATTGCGATGAACAGCGCGACGAAGAACGCGAGCTTGAGTGGGGTCAGGAATGGCGAGGCGACCTCGGTCGCGATCATGGTACCGCCCTGCGGCAGGTGCTTGAGCAGCGGCAGGGCAAGCAAACCGTAGAGCTTGTTCGCGAACGGCAGCAGTGCGACCAGCACCAGGAGCACCGCGGCGACCGCCTTCAGCAGCCGCGAACGCAGCTCGATCAGGTGCGAGATGAACGACTGCTCGCCGTCCTCGTCCAGGCGCTCAGCGTCGCTCATCGGCCGATGCAGGCGGCGTGGCGGCGGAATTCGCCGCGGTGCCATGGATATCGGCCGCGGCAGCCCGCAGGTCCGCGCCCAGGTCGGCGTCGCGGCGCGTGTCGTGCATGGCCTTCTTCAGATCCTCGGCGGCAAGCTCGCGTTCGATCTCGCTGCGCACGTTCTGCCAACTCGAGCGGGCGCGGCGCACCAGCGCACCGACCGTGCGCGCCACCTTGGGCAGGCGCTCCGGGCCGAGCACGAGCAGAGCGATGACCGCGATCAGCACGATCTTGCTGAATCCGACATCAAACATGCGGTTTTTCCGAAGTGGTCTTCCGGCGCCGTCTATTCAGCGCGTTCGGATTTGCTTTCGCTCGAAGCGGACTGCTGCTCATTCGGCAACGGATCGGCCTTCAACTGCGGCTGGCTGTCGCCGTCCTGCATGCCCTTGCGAAAACCCTTGATCGCGGCGCCGACATCTTCGCCGACATTGCGCAGGCGCTTGGTGCCGAAAACCAGGGCCACGACCACCAGAAGGATCAGCCCGTGCCAGATACTGAAACCGCCCATAAATACTCTCGATACGAAGCGCGGATGCGAAGCATCGCGTTACTTCGCAGTGTACTCCTCCAGGCGATCGCGGAAGTCGACGACCGCATCCGGGACGTTGCTGACACCGCCGTCGAAGATGCGGCGCACGGTCACACCGTCGCCGTACACAGCCTGGTTGGCGCTGTTGTCGATGGTCAGCGCACTGCCGTCGAGCGCGGCACCCGCGAACAGGCCGCGTGCGCGCGAGTACGAGTAGATTTCGGCCTTGAGCTGGGCGTCCGTCGAGGCCTGTGCGGAACGCCCGACCGGCCCCGCTGCCGCCGATGCGTCGGCGCCTAGCGTGAATTTGCCGTGCACGATCGAATCGACGCCGCGTTCGGTGCGGAACACCAGGATCACATCGGTCGAGGACACGCCGGCCTGGAAGCCGATGCTGCCGCCGGTCAGACTGATGAAGCTCGGGTTCGACCAAGTGCCGTCGCGCGTCTTCACCGCGATCAGGCCATTGCCATGCCGGCCGCCGACGACGAGACCGGCCTTGATCACGTCCGGGACCACCGCAATCGCATGTGCGTTCTGCAGCAGGTCGTGCGGGATCGCCTTGTCCGGCGCCTGCATGACTTCCTTCAGCACGCGTACCGCATTCTCGGCGCGCTTGGATTCCTCTTCGCCGGCACGAACGGGCAGGGCGATGGTCGCAAACAGGGCCAGCAGCGTGAACACGGCACAGCGCATCGGTGTCTCCGGACGGGAAATTGCAGTCAAGTTAGCAGGCGCGGCTGAGCCTGCGATGAAGCACGCGGGGCGATCAGGCGTGGAGCTGCCGGCGTGTCGCGACGAGGCCGGCGCCTGCGAGCAAGAGGCCGAGCAGGGCCAGCGCCCACGGCGATCCGATCGGGGCCGGGTTCGGCGCAACCGCGCTGCCGTCGCATTGGGTCGGGCCGATCGTGAGGCCCTTCATGCCGATCTGGCGCAGCGAATCCGGTCCGGTGATCGGGCCGAGCAGGGTCATCGCGCCGGTCGTCGGATCGATCGTGGCCAGATCGCTCCAGTCCGGAGTGACGGATCCGGTCGTCGGCGGCACATAGTTGAGCACCGCCCACAAGGTACCCGCGTCGTCGAACGCCATCGCCACGGAATTGAGCACGTCCGATGCCGCCGCACCAAAATCGCCGATCGGGGTCGCCGTGCCGGTCGCCATGTCGATGCGGTAGAAGCCGTGGTCGCCGCGGCTCCCGCTGCCATAGAGAATCCCGGCGCGGCTGGCGAGACCGGCGATCGCGTGCCCGGTCGAACCGACCAGGAGCGTGGCCCCGGTTTTCGGATCGACCTTCCATAGCTTCTGCAACACGCCCGAGGACAGCCAGAGGGTACCGTCGCAGGAGAAAGCCATACCGAGATCCAGCGCGTCGAACTGGCCTCCCCCCTGGCCGGACAATCCCAGTCCGCCGATCACCGTGCCGGCACCGCCGGTGGGATCGATCTTGAGCAGAAGTTTGAAACCGCCGGCGATCGCGTACAGGGCGCCGCCCATCGAGGTGGTCAGGCCGCTGATGTTGCCGATGGTCTGTCCCGAATACATGCCCGCGGAACCGATCGCGCTAGCCTGGCGGCTATCGAGATCGATGCGGTACAGAGTATCGAACGCCTCTCCGTAGGCGACCGTCCCCGCGTTCGCCGAGAACGCGGCAATGGCAAGCATCCCTGCCGCAATGAAGCGGATCAGTGGGCGCATGGCGGCATGTTATCGTTATGGTAATCGTCTGCTCCGCGGTGGTCCCCGCGGTAGCGGCTTGGAGTCTATCAGCTATGCGGGACCGTCAAAACCCCGCCCTGGCGGCTCCACCAGGCGCGAAACCGCGCCGCGGCGCGAGTCTCCAGGTTCCGCCGCCGCCCCCTTTCCTTGCACGATGCCGCGCTATCTCGGACCAGCCAATCCCCCGCACGGCAACCCGCAATCCGCGGGCGTCCTGCTGGTCAACCTCGGCACGCCGGAAGCCGCCACAAAGCGCGCAGTTAGGCGCTATTTGGCGGAGTTTCTGGCTGATCCCCGCATCGTGGAGCTGCCGCGCTGGCTTTGGTGGCTGGTCCTGCATGGCCTGGTCCTGCGCATCCGGCCGGCGCGCTCGGCGGCGCTGTACGCGAAGATCTGGACGCCCGAGGGCTCTCCACTCAGGACCGGGACCGTGGCGCTGGCCGACAAGCTGCAGGCGGTGCTCGGCGAGCAACGGCCGGGACCGATCATGGTTCGCTGCGCGATGCGCTACGGCAAGCCGGCAATCGGCACCACATTGCGCGAGCTCGCCACCAGCGGGGTTCGACGGGTGCTCATCGTGCCGTTGTTTCCGCAGTATTCGGGCACGACGACGGCGTCCGTGCTGGATGCGATCGGTGCGGAACTGGCGACCTGGCGCTGGGTGCCCGAACTGCGCTTT
>JBIODY010000102.1:0-7924 GCA_044445505.1 Lysobacterales bacterium | reverse complement strand
ATGCGCGATCTGGCGCTGGCTGCCGCCGACCTCCATCTCGTCGGTGACGATCAGCAGGCGTTTTGGCGCAGCGCTGTCAGCGGCTGCCATGGGTCGCGTCCCGGACCGGCTCGGCGCCGGTGCATGCGCGGCCCGCCGCGGCATCGCCGAGCACTTCGTGAAAGGCGGCGAGCAGCTTCAGCGCCTCCTTGCGCGCATCGAACTCGTGTTCGATCTTGCGCCGCGCGGCACCGGCCAGACGCTCGCGCAGTGCCGCATCCCCGAGCAGGCGCGCCAGCGCGTCGGCGAGCGCCGCCGGATCGCGCTCGGCGACGAGCAGGCCTTCGCCTTCGCCGATCAATTCGGGGATGCCGGATACGCGCGTGCTGACGACCGGCAAGCCTGCGGCCATGGCCTCCATCATCGCGACCGGAATGCCATCGCGATTGCCGTCGGCACCGACCACGCACGGCAGCGCGAATATCGTGGCTTCGTGCAGCGCGGCCTGCACCTCGACCTGGCCGCGCGCGCCGGCGAGTTCGACGCGATCGGCGAGGCCGTGGCGCGCGATCCGCGCCGCGAGCGCGGCGCGCTCGGATCCCTCGCCGATGATGCGGCAGCGGAACTGCATGCCGCGCCCGGCCAGCAGCGCGAGCGCCTCGATCAGCACATCGAAACCCTTGATCGGATCGAGCCGGCCCACGCCCAGCAGCAGATCGCCGCGCCGGCCGTCGCAGACCCGACGCGTCGCGCCGAGATCGACGCCGCAATGCACGACGCGCAGCCGCGTGCGCGAGGTGACTTCGGCGGCGAGCCAATCGATGTTGTAGCGCGATATGGTCACCGGCAGCCGTGCGCGTTCGAGTTTCTGCTTGAGCAGATGATCGTCGACGAAGATGTCGTGCGCATGCGCGGTGAATCCGAATGGCTTGCGTTGCAGGCGTGCGAGCGCCATCGCGACCGTCGACGGATAGGTCGCCCAGTGCGCGTGCAGGAAATGCGGATCGAAATCCTCGATCCAGCGCAACTGGGCAAGGCCGCGCGCGAGTGCGACCAGCGATTTTGCCAGCGCAACCGGTTGCGCGCGCAAGCCCCATGCGAGCCGCGCAAACGCCGCGCCGCAAGCGAGCGGTCGGCGCAGGCAGACACCGAGCGTGGCCAGGGCGCCGCGCAGCCCGGTCACCGGATGCCGCACGCGCGCCAGCAGCGCCGCCGCCTCGGGCTGCAGCAGCGACTCGCTCGGCGGCTTCAACGAGAGGATGCGCACGTCGACGCCGGCCGCGACCAGGGTCGCGATCTCGCGCGCGATGAAGGTCTCGGACCAGCACGGAAACAGCGAAACGATATACAGCACGCGCAGCCCCGGCGCGGTCGTGGCGATGCTCATGGCGGCGCGGTGTCCTGGTGACGCGTGACCGACCATAGATGTGCCGAACGACCGCGCAGGAAATCGATGAGGCCGAGCGCCGCATAGCCGTTCATGCGCACGAAGGTCGTCGCGATGCGTATCGGCAGATGGCGCAGCAGCGCCGGCGCCCACAACCCGGCCACCGCGGCGGCGTAGAACGCGGTCTGCGCGAGCAGAAGGAACATCCAGGTCGACGAGGTCGGCGCGAGACGGATCGTCGTCGCGAGCACGATTGCCAGCAACCATGGCGCGAGCAGACGCAGCCATTTGTGGCCCCACAACCGCCAGCCGAGCGGATGCGTCCACGGCAGCAGCAGCGCCGGTTCGCGCGCGATCAGCTGGAAATTGCCGGCGAGCGTGCGCCGCTTGCGCTGCGCCTCGAGTGCCGGGTCGGTGGCCGGCCGGTCCCAGGCCCGCGCATCCGCAGCGAACGCGATGCGCGCGCCACGGCGGGCGATCTCGAGCGGAATCCACAGATCGTCGAGGACCAGACCCGGCGGAATCGCCGGAAGCAGGCTGCGGCGCGCCGCGTACAACGCGCCGCTGACGCCGACCACCGAACCGCTCAGCGCCTCGCTCTGGCGGATCATTTTTTCGTAGCGCCAGTAGAAATCGACGCCGCCGGCGAGGCCGCCCTCGGCATGCTCGAACATCAACGCGCCGCTGACCGCACCGACGGCGGCATCGGCAAGCGGTCGCAGCAGGGCGCGGATCGCGTCCGCGTCGAGGCGCTGGCGCACGTCGGCAAACACGACGATCTCGCCGGTCAGCTGCGCCACGACCTCGCCGAGGCAGGCCGACTTGCCGCGGCGCCGAGGGAATACATGCGCATGCACGCGTGGATCGACGCACGTCTCCAGAATCGCCGCAGTGCGATCCTCCGAGCCATCCGATGCGACGTGGATGTGCAGACGGCCGGGCGGGTAGTCGAGCCCGCGCAGGTTGTCGAGCTTGGCAGCGAGTTCGCTCGCCGCATTGTGCGCGACCACGACGACGTCGACCTCGGGCTGCCAGTCCGCGGCGTGCACCGGGCGCGGCGCGAAGCGTGCGCGCGCCCACATCGCGAGTGCGTAGCCGACAAAGGTCCAGGCGAGTGCCGCCAGGCTCAGCGCAAACAGCAGACGCGTCATCCGGCGCCGCGCTCCTGGCCGAGCAGGCGGCCGCGCAGGCGTTCATAGCGACCATCGCCGAGCACCTGCTTGGCGAAACCGAGCGTCGCATGGCGCAGGCGCAGGCGCGCGATGCCGCGGCCGTCGAGCCAGCCGGCAAGGGTCGCGTCGTCGAGATCGGCGGTGATCGCCATGCGCGGCAGCGGCCGCCGGATGTGATCGACCCGTCCCGGTTGCGAGCCGAGCACGTGCGTGTAGCCGCATTCGAGCGCGAGTTCCGGCAGCCGTTCCGGCACGCGTCCGCCGGGCGGCGCGAGCAGCGTCACCGGCTGCCCGAGTCGATCCTCTATAGTCTGCCGCGAACGCGTCAGGTCAGCGCGCAGTTGGGTCGGCGTCAGCGCGGTGAAGTAGCGGTGATTCCAGCCATGCGACTGGATCGACATGCCGTGCGCGGCCATCTCGCCCAGCTGGGCCCAGCTCGCGAACCCCGGCTCGCCGACGCGGCCCGGGTTGACGAAGAAATCCGCGCATGCCGAGCATTCGAGCAGATGCGGCAGCGCCAGCGTGTAGTTGCTGAGATGGCCATCGTCGAAGGTCACGATCGCCGCGCTGTGCGCCGTCTTGCCGCCGAGCCAGTCGCGCGCGCTGATCGCGCCGCCGGCGCGCTGCCGCAGCAGCTCCAGCTGCGCCCGGAACCGTTCGCTGTCGATGCTGTAGTGCGGGTCCTGACCGATCGCCGGGCGCTGCGCAGCGGTCAGCGCGTGATACATCAACGCGATCGTGACGGTTGCAGGTCGTGTTGCGGGCGACGTGTTCATCGATACCGGATCAACGTCGCCAGGTAACCGTGAGCATGAGCGAATTCTCGGTATAGCTGCTGTTCACGCCATCGCTGTTGCGGCGCGTGTGCGCGGCGCTCAACGAGTAGAGCCAATGCGGCGTGCGTTGGAGGTTCAGCGAAACGCCGGTGCCGAGGTCGTCGTCGGTGCGGTCGATGCTGGTATACGAACGGCGTTCCTGGCCGACGAAGAAACCGAACCACAACGTCGGTCGCAGGGAATACTCGGCGCTGGCGTAGTAACCGGTCGAATGCTGGTCGGACACCGTGGTGTCGATGTAGTTGAGCTTGCGCCAGAACGGCGCGATGGCGACCCGGAACCGGTCCTCGCGATGGCTGAAATCCAGGCTCACGCGGGTTCCGACATACACCTGCGGCGTGACCACCGCGCCGTTGAGGCCGCTGCCGATGCCGACGTTGGCGAGCTGGTTGGGTGTGAACACGAGATCCTGCGCGGCGTCGGAATACTCGTGGCCGAGGTTGACGCCGAGACTCGTCGCCGGAGTCGGGTTCCAGTGCAGACTCGCGCGCAACAGCGAGCCGGAGCGGCTGTCGAGGTTGCGGATGTCGAGAAAGCTGTAGCCGACCGCGGCATTGAACGTGAAGTCGTGCATGTCGCGCTGATAGCCGACGTAGGCATCCTCGCGGTCGTAGTCGAACTGTCTCGATGCGGCTTCGATGTAGCGGGTGCGGCCGGCGGTGACGGAACCGCTCAGGGTGTCGGTCGGGTCGAGCTGATAGAGCAGGCTGCCGACCGCGCCGTAGCGATTGCTGTTGAAATCGCTGGTCGTGTCGGCACGACTGTTGGTGTAGCGCAGATCGAACTGGCCGCGCAGCACATCGCTGAATTTCGCGCGCAGGGTCGGTCCGGTAGTGAACAGGTTGGTCTGCTGCTGGTTGCTCGGGGCATCGCTTTGCAGCGCGTTGACCGGCTGGCGGCCGATATTGTCGGCGAACACCCAATCGAAGCGGCCTGGACTGATGTGCCAGTCGGCGCTGCCGGAAAGCAGGGTGCGCAGCTCGTTGCCGAACGGGGCGCCGAAATAGTCGCGGTATTCCAGCGAACCGGCTGCGTTTGCGGTCAGCGTCGCGCCCTGTTCATCGAGGCTGAAGGCAAGGCGCGGTGCGAGGATGTTGCCGCTGATCGGATCGTTGTCGCTGAGGTTGATGTTGTCGCTGTGCTCGAGCAGGACGCCGAACGTGTAGTCGAGCGCGGGAGCCGCGAAGGTGCCCGGCGTGAGCGCGGCGAGGAAGGCGCCAAGCGTGACGGAGAGTGCGGTACGGTGCGGCATGCATGGACCCCCTTGGCAAGATGCTGGAAAAGCCGTCCTGGACTTTTTCAGCTTGGCGAGTCCGGTACACGCCCGGACTCGCCTGCGTCAAATCAACCGCTTGCGCGCTCGATTTGCGAGCGATGCATCCCGCATCGCGGTGGCAGGGTGTTTTTCAACACCCTGCTGACTGGCGAAAGGCTCTCGATCAGAGCCGCGAGTGCGGCATCCGACGCGTTGCCATCGCCGCGCTGGTTACGGCAACTGGTTGAACACTACGCCAGCGAAGCGATTCGCGTCGAATACCGCGGCGGCTTGCGCGATCGCGGCCGGCGTGTCGCGTCCGTAGCCGGCCACCAGCACGACGAAGTCGGCCAGCTCGGACAGGATGCGCGCGTCCGGCGACCCTTTGATCGCCGGGCCGTCGAGGAACAGGTAACGGTCCGGATAGCGGCAGCGCAACGAATCGAGCACCGCGCGCATGCGGAACGAGGAGAAATACTCGCCGCTGATCTCGCGCGGCTTGCCGGCCGGAATCAGCCGCAGGCGCGGAATGCCGGTGCGGTAGATGATCGGTTCGATGCCGAGCGCGGGACGATCGAGGTAGTCGATCAGGCCGGGTCCGGCCTCGGTGCCGAGCGCCTTGTGCTGCGCGGCATGCCGCGGATTGCAGTCGATCAGCAGCGCGGTCTTGGCCTCGTCGAACGCGAATGCGGCGGCAAGGTTGCGCGCGACGAAACTGCCGCCGGAGCCGGGGCTGATCGGCGCGATCATGGTCACGAAGTTCTGGTCGCCGCCGAGCGCGAGCAGGCGCGTGCGGATCTCGCGGAACGCATCGGCCTGGGGCCGCGCCGATTCGTCGCGATGGATCAGGCGCCGCTCGTCGAGCTGGCGTGGCGCCAGCGCACGCGATTCGGCCATGCGGGTGATCGACCGGCTGGCCGCGCCGCGCTGGCTCAGGTGCCCGGCCGCAGCTTCCAGCGCGTCGCCGACGCGGTCGACAGGTTTGCTGCCGTCATCGACGTTCAATGCACGACCTCCAGACGAATCCAGTACATCGCCGCATACGTCAGCGCCACTGCGACCAGGATGATCGTCAGCACGCTCGCCTGCAGCATGTTGCGGCGGCGATCGCCCGGGGTCGGGTAGGGTGGGATCGTCGCCAGCACCGGGACGCCGGCGAGGCGCTCGATTTGCGCCGCAGAACGCACCCGCGGGTCGAAGCGCGCGTAGCCGAAAAGCAGTCCGAGCGGCAGCGCGATGCCGAGGCCGAGGCCGGCAATCGCGAAATGCATCAGGCGCAGGCCGGACGGCCGCAGCGGCATGACCGCGGGTTCCTGGATGCGGAAGGTCAGACCCTGCTGCTTCTCGTCCAGGTCCATCGACACGCGCGCGTTCTCGCGGCGCTTCAGCAGGTCCTGGTAGATGTCGCGATTGACTTCGTAGTCGCGGGTCAGTTCCGACAACTCGGCCTCGGAATCGGCAATGCGTTTGCTGCGCTCGAGTTCGGACTTCAGCATCGACTCGGTCGCGCCCATGCGCGAGGCGGTTGCAGCGCCGTTGCGGCGCGCCTCGTTGAGCTTGCTCTTGAGTTCCTGATACAGCGGGTTGTATTGCACGCTGTCGTCGATCGCGCTCGGGCTGCCGGCCTTGGTCAGCGCCTTCTGGGACTCCTCGCGCTTCAGCGATTCGCGCAGGTCCTGCATCTGGTGGCGGATGCGCACCACGTCCGGATAGTCGTCGGTGTAGGTCAGCAGCAACTTGTCGAGTTGCCCCTGCAGTTCGGCAAGCTGCACGCGGGTCTGGCCGGCGCGGGTCTGCACCGCGGTGACTTCGGATTCCCCGGAAACCTGCGACACCAGCGCGCCTTCGCGCGAGCGCTGCTCCATGAGCTCCATGCGCGCCTGTTCGACCTGGCTGCGCAGTTGGCTGATCCGCGTGTTGCTGTCGGCTTCGCCGCCCGGACGCGCATCGACGTTCGACTCGCGATAGGCCTTGAGGTTGTCCTCTGCATCGGTCAGCTTCTTGTGGTACGCCTCGACCTGGCTATTGATGAAGTCGAACGCGTTGCGGCTTTCGCGCTCCTTCGCGGCCAGGCTCTCCTGGATGAACAACTCGGCGAGGCGCTGGGTGATCCGGTACGAGCGTTCCGGTTCGCTGTCGGTGTAGGTGATCTGGATCAGGTTGTCGCGCGGGCTCGCGATCTTGGTGCGGTTGGTGATGTTCTCGATCATGCGGTCCTGATCGACCGGGCTTGGTTGCTGCTGACGTCCCATCCAGCCGCCGGTGACGAGGATCTCGTTCATGACCTTGCGGCTGAAGATGACTTCGCGCGCGATTGACGCGCGATCGGCGATGCCGGTCGCGACCACACGACCTTCCATCAGGCCGGTCACGATGTTGCTCTCCTGCACCAGGATCGTCGTCGACGACTCGTATTTCTTCGGCCAGGTCGCGCCGATCACCAACGCCGCGATCGCGATCACCGCGAACAGCGCGGCGAGCGCGAGCATGCGCCGGCGCACCTCGGTAACGAGGATCGGAACGAGTTCACCGAGCGGAACCATCGCAGCAGCCATGACCGGATCCTAGAACGTGCGTTCCGGAATCGTGATCACGTCGCCCGGTTGTGCCGGATAGTTCGTCGTGAGATCGCCTTTCTTCAGGATCTGGTCCAGGTGCACGGCGTAGGCCTTGGTGGCTTCGCCTTCCTTGCGGTACAGCTCGGTGCGGTCGGCCGAGGCGAATTCCGTAGTGCCGCCGGCAGCGAGCACCGCATCGAGCACGGTCATGCCCTGGCGATACGGCACCGAGATCGGCTGGCGCACGGCGCCGGTCACGCGCACGCGGGAAAGGTATTCGTGGCTGCGCAGCTCGGTCAGGATCACGGCGACCTGCGGATCGCGCACGTAGGCCTTGAGCTTGTCGGCGATCGCGGCCGAGACTTCCTCGGGCGTCTTGCCGCCGGCCTGGATATCGCCGACCAGTGGAATCGAGATCATGCCGTCCGGTCGCACCGGCACTTTTGCGTCGAGGTCGGGGTTGTGCCAGACCGACACCTGCAGCACGTCGTCGACGCCGATGTGATAAACGCTGACAGCCTGTGCCTGCGGATCGATCCTGGGCGCGGAACTGAGGCCCGCGGTAGTTGCGCAGGCGGCCAGCAACAGCAGGAAAGCAGGGACCAGCAGCCGAAGCAGGTAGTTCATGGTCAGCATCCTCCCGGGCGAAAACGTGAAACGTATCACATTCTTAACGGCCTCGGGCGGCCACAACCTGCAGCCCCGGCACGGCAACGTCTACAGCATAGACCGGTCGT
>JBIODY010000101.1:0-7947 GCA_044445505.1 Lysobacterales bacterium | reverse complement strand
GTCAACAGGTGATGCAGGCCATGACCGAACTCGTGGAACAGGGTCAGCACGTCGTCGTGGCTCAACAGCGAAGGCACGGTCGCGGTCGGCGGCGCGAAGTTGCAGGTCAGGAATGCGACCGGCAACTGGGTGCCGCCCTCGAGCCGGGCTTCACTGCGCATGAACCGGTTCACGCAGACGTCCATCCACGCGCCACCGCGTTTGGCCGCACGCGCATAGAGATCGAAATAGGCGCCGGCGAACACGTGCCCGTCGGCATCGATCAACTCGTAGTAGCGCACGTCCGGATGCCAGACATCGACATCGTCGCGCTGCCGCAACGAGATGCCGAACAGGCGCCCGCTGATCGCGAACAAGCCGGCGATCACCGGACCCAGCGCGAAATACGGCTTCAGTTCTTCCTCGTTCAAGGCGTACTTGCGTTCGCGCAATTTCTCCGATACATAGCCGACATCCCACGCCGCAAGGTCCGCGATGGCGAGTTCGCGCAGCGCGAATTCGCGAAGGTCGGCGAGTTCCCGCTCGGCGACCGGTTTTGCGCGCGCCGCCAGGTCGCGCAGGAACGCGAACACCGCATCCGGCGAAGGCGCCATCTTGGTGGCCAGCGACTCGTCGGCGGCGTCGGTGAAACCCAGCAATTGCGCGGCCTCGTGGCGCAGCGCGAGGATGCGTTCGATCCGCGCGGAGTTGTCGAAGGCGCCCGCATTCGGGCCTTGATCCGAAGCGCGCGTCTGGTACGCGCGGTAGACGCGCTCGCGCAAGCCGCGATCGTCCGCATAGGTCAATATCGCCTGCACACTCGGCTGCTTCAGCGTGACCAGCCAACCCTCGAGTTTTTTCTCCGCGGCGTATTCGTGCAACACGGCACGGCCGGATTCGGGAATCCCGGCGAGGCCAGCACCGTCCGCAATCGTCTCGCTCCACGCGTCGGTCGCATCGAGCACTGCCTCCTCGAATTCGGTCGCAAGCCTCGCGAGCTCGTTGGCGATCTCGCGGAAGCGCGAACGCGCCGGTTCCTCGAGCGCGACGCCGGACAATCGGAAGTCGCGCAACTCGTGTTCGACCAGGGTGCGCGCCGCGCGCGGCAGCAGCGCCGTGTCCGCGCGATCAGCGACCGTCTTGAGCGCCGCATACAGGTCGCGGTTCTGGCCGAGCTCACTCGCATGTTCGACGATCTTCTCCTGCGCGGCCGAATACGCCTTGCGCAACGCCTCCGAATCGGCCACTCCGTGCAGGTGCGAGACCGGTGCCCAGACCCGATTCAGGCGATCCTCGAGCTCCTCGCCCAGCCCGACGACATGGTCGAAATCGCGCGCCGCATCGCCCGCGAGCATTGCGTCGATCGCCGATCGATAGCCGGCCAGCACGGTGTCGACCGCCGGCTCGACGTGCTCGGGACGGATCACGGAAAAGCGCGGCAGGCCGGTGGCCGCGAGCAGCGGGTTGTCGTTCGTCATGGCGGAATTCATGTGGATCGGTCCGACAACGTGGCGTGCCCGCCAGCGAAAATCAAGCCGCGGCGGCGGGTGCTAATCTTGCGCGAACCATCGAGCCTGGATGCCATGAACATCCGAACCTACCAGGGCGCCACGCCGCACGTCGGCGCCAACGCCTACATCGACCCGGCGGCGCAGGTGATCGGCGACGTCGAGATTGGCGAGGACGCTTCGTTGTGGCCCGCTGTCGTCGCGCGCGGCGATGTGCATTACATCCGCATCGGTGCGCGCACGAATGTGCAGGACGGCACGATCCTGCACGTGACCCACGCCGGCGAATACACCGGCGAGGGCTTTCCGCTGATCATCGGCAGCGATGTGACGATCGGCCACGCCGCCGTCGTGCACGCCTGCACGATCCACGACGCTTGCCTGATCGGCATGCATGCGACCGTGCTCGACGGCGCCATCGTCCACAAGCACAGCATGGTCGGTGCCGGCGCACTCATTGCGCCCGGTAAGATCGTCGGCGAAGGGGAATTGTGGATCGGCAACCCAGCGCGTTGTGTGCGCAATCTGTCGGACGCGGAAATCGAGCGGCTGTATTACTCGGCACAGCATTATGTCGCGCTGAAGAACCGCTATCTGGCCGGCGACTGATCGCGCGGGGTCCGCGCGGCGTTCATGCGGGCCGCGCGGAAGCGGGACTGGCGTAACTGCCCACTTCGCTGCGGAAAGCGATCGCCATCCGGTTCCAGCCGTTGATCGCGATGATCGCGAGGGTCAGGTCGACGATCGCTTTCTCGTCGAAGTGACGCCGCACTTCGGCGTAAAGCGCATCCGGCAGCTCGTTCGACGATACCTGCGTGACCGCTTCGGTCCAGGCCAGAGCCGCGCGTTCGCGCTCGGAGTAGAACGGCGCTTCACGCCACGCCGGCAGCAGATACAGACGCTGTTCGGTTTCCCCGGCTGCGCGCGCATCCTTGCTGTGCATGTCCAGGCAGAACGCACAGCCATTGATCTGCGAAGCCCGCATCTTGACCAGATCCAGCAACGAATGCTCGAGTCCGGAGCGGCGCACGCACGTCTCCATGTCGAGCATCGCCTTGAAGGCAGCGGGGGACGCCTGTTTGTAATCGATGCGGGTGTTCATTGCGGTCCTCCGGAAAAGTCGCGTCAGTCGCGGGCGAACAGATGTTGCGCATCGGCGTGGCCGAGCGTCGCGACGAGCCCATCGAAGCGGCCGCTCGCAAGCAGCGCTGCCGCGGCATCGCGGGCCGCGGACAGCGCTACGGTCGCAAGGCGCGTCGCCGTGCTGACGCGCGCGACACCGAGCCGTGCAAGATCGGCGAGATCGGGCACGCCGGGTCGCGCGCCGATGTTGACCGACGCGTCGATCGCTTCGACCAGCGCCGCGATCGTGGCGCGATCGGCAACGCCGATCGGATAGATGCAATCCGCGCCGGCGGCCAGATAGTTCCGCGCGCGTTGCACGGTGTCGTCGAAACGTTCGGCGGGACTCGCTCCGACGTCCAGCAGGTAAGTATCGGTCCGCGCATTGATCACGATCGGCACTCCGGCGCCAACGGCGGCATGGCGCGCGGCTTCGATCCGCCGCGCGGCATCCACCGCATCACGCAACATGCCGTGATGCACGCCGTCTTCGAGATTGATGCCGACCGCGCCGGCACCGATGATGGCGCGCACGCTGTCGGCGACCTGCGCCGCGGTGTCGCCATAGCCCGCTTCGATGTCCACGCTCACCGGCAACGCGACCGTGCGCACGATCCGCGCGGTCGCGGCGACGACTTCAGCGAGCGGGGCGCGTTCGCCATCGGCGTAGCCGAGTGACCACGCCACACCGGCGCTGGTTGTCGCGATTGCCGCGAATCCGAGCTGTTCGAACAGACGCGCACTGCCGGCATCCCATGCATTCGGCAGCACAAGTACGCGCGTGCGATCGTGCATGGCGCGGAATGCATTCGCCTGGTCGATGCCGCTTGCGTGATTCATGGTGATTCTCCGCGTCGTGGATTCCGGTCAGTCTTTTTCGTGATCGCGTTCGAATCGGGTGCCCACTTGCCGCAGCCTGTAGACGGCCGTCGAAAGCGCCGTGAGGCCCTCTTCGATGAAGGTGGGTTGCGAGGCGAGGATATCGCGGCGCTCCAGCAGGTCGATGTTCCAATGCGCCGCGTACAGGCGGTTCACCTCGTCCTGGTCGACCGAAAACGGCGGGCCGTCCTTCTGTGCCTGGGGATACTCGAGCGTGATCAGAAGGCCGCGGCAATCAATCGGGAGTCGCGCATAGATCTTGTCTGCATAAAGTCGGCGCATGTCCGCAGGCAGTGCGATCAACGCGGCGCGATCGTAGACACCGGCGCAATCGGCGAGGATATCGGCATCGAGCGTGAAAATGTCCGCGCAAAGCAGTTCGATGTTGCCGGCGACGAACAGGCTGCCATGACGAGACTCGCGGCGTTGCGGCTGCAGGTCGTTTTCCGCGAAGAACTGCGCGACCGCCAGTGGCGAGAGCTCGACGCCGAGCACGCGATGTCCCTGCTGCGCCAGCCACAACATGTCGAGTGATTTTCCGGCGAGCGGCACCAGCACGCGAGCGTCTGCCGGCAACGCCAGTTCGGCCCAGTGTTGCTCCAGCAAGGGCATCACGCGATCGCCGTGGAAGCCTATGCGGCCGTCGCGCCAGCGCTGATGCCAGAAATCCGCGTTCATCGTCGCCTCCTGATCCCGCGATTGCAGTTTGCAGCCGACCGGAATGACGGATTATCGCGCGCGCTGCAACATCGCGGCGAGGCTGGCCGCGCTCATGTCGGTCGCGTCGCGTGTTCGAGCGCGCCGAGCACCCCCAGCGCGGCATCGCGATCGGCGCCGCACATCGACGCCGACGGACGCAGGCGCTGGCACACCGCGGGCCGCTCGGGCCAGCCGAAGATCGCGCAACGATAGTCGTCGGTGAGTTGCACGCATGGAATTCCGGCCGGCTTGCCATGCGGCATGCCGGGTATCGGCGAGCTGATCGAGGGCGCGATACAGCACGCGCCACAACCGGAGCGGCAGTTCAGCGGAGCGCCGCCTTGCCGGCGATCCATACTTTCGTCGGACGCGCGGTTCATCCCTCGATACCCCGGAGCGAGCCGCGGACCTGATCCGGGGACGAACGGTGATCGAGCTGCGCGCGCAGCCCGGCATAGGCCGGTGCGGTGTCGGGACGCCGGCCGTGCCAGAGCGCGAACGATTCGGCGGCCTGCTCGACCAGCATGCCGAGGCCGTCGCTGACGCGTGCGGCGCCGGCCGCGTGCGCGCCGGCTAGGAACGTCGACGCGGCATTGCCATAGGAAAGGTCGTAGCAAAGGGTCTGTGGCGCAAGCACGCCGCGCGGAAACGCGAGTGCGGCACCGGCGTGGCCGGCAGCGGTCGCATTGACCACGAGGTCGGATGCGCTCGCCGCGGCCGGCGCATCCCACGCGCAGGCACTCGCGACGCCGCCGATCGCATCCGCCAGCGCCTGCGCACGTCGTGGCGTGCGATTCGTAATCACCAGCCGCGCCGCACCGGCCTCGGCGAACGCGAACGCGACCGCGCGCGCGGCGCCGCCGGCGCCGAGCAGCAGGATGCGGCGTGCGCGCGGATCGAATGCATGGCGCTCGCGCAGATCGCGGAGCAGCCCGGCACCATCGGTGCTGTCGCCATGCCATGCGGGGCCGACCCGGATCAGTGTGTTCACGCTGCCGCAGCGCCGCGCGCGCGCGCTGACCTCGCCACACAACGCGAATGCGTCCTGCTTCAGCGGCAAGGTCACATTGGCGCCGCGCCCGCCCAGATGCGCGAACGCGTCGAGAATGCGCGCGAAATCGTCGCGGCCGGCCTCGATCGCGCGATAGTCGAGCGCGATGCCGAGTTGCGCGCCGAACGCCGCGTGGATGTGCGGCGACAGCGAGTGCGCGACGGGCGAGCCGAACACGGCGTAACGCGGCGGCATGGGCCGGACCTTACGCCTTCGCCGCCTTGCGCGCGGCGATCCAGGCATCGATGCGCTGCTCGAGCAGCGGCAGCGGTACCGAGCCTTCCGCGAGCAGCGCGTCGTGGAACGCGCGCAGGTCGAACTTCGCGCCGAGTTCCTTCTCGGCGCGCGCGCGCAAGTCGAGGATCTTCATCTCGCCGAGCTTGTAACTCAGGGCCTGGCCGGGCCAGGAGATATAGCGGTCGATCTCGGTCTGGACCTCATGCGTGCTGAGTGCGGTGTGCTCGGCGAGATACTCGATCGCCTGGTCGCGCGTCCAACCCTGATGGTGGATGCCGGTGTCGATGACCAGGCGCGCCGCACGCCACATCTCGTAGCTCTCGCGACCGAATTCCTCGTAGGGCGTGCGGTAGATGCCCATCTCCTTGCCGAGCTTCTCGCAATACAACGCCCAGCCCTCGCCGTACGCGGAAATGTAGTTCTTGCTGCGGAATTCCGGCTGGTTCTTCTGCTCCTCGGCCAGTTCGCCCTGCAGCGCATGGCCCGGTGCGGATTCGTGCAGGGTCAGCGCCGGCAGGTTGTAGAGCGGGCGCGAGGGCAGGTCGTAGGTGTTGACCCAGTAGGTGTGCGCGCTGCCGCGGCCGGCGGTCCAGAACGGCGCGATCGCGGCCGGCACCGGTTCGATGCCGAAACGGCCGCGCGGCAGCAGGCCGAAATACTGGCCGAGTTTCGCGTCGACCTGCTTGGCGATCCACGATGCGCGCATCAGCAGCTCGTCGCCGGTTTTCGCATAGAACTGCGGATCGCTGCGCAGGAATCGCAGGAACGCGGCGAAATCGCCCTTGAAACCGCTTTGCTTCATCGTCGCCCGCATCTCGGCGTCGATGCGCGCCACCTCCTTCAGGCCGATTTCATGGATCGCCTGCGGGTCGAGGTCGAGCGTCGTGTAGTCGCGGATCTGCTGGCGGTAATACGCCTTGCCATCCGGCAGCGCCTCGGCGCTGAGTGTGTGGCGCGCATGCGGCACGTAGTCGCCCTGGAAGAATTTCAGCAGGTCCGCATAGGCCGGGATCACGCGGTCGCGGATCGCGCGCACCGCGTCGCTGCGCAAGCTTGCCTGTTCGTCCGCGGAGATCGACGACGGCAGGTTCTTCAGCGGCGCGTAGAACTCGCTGTCCTCGGGCGATTTCGCCTGCGCATAGCTCGCGATCGACACGTCGCGTCCGTCCAGCACCGCGCGCGGCACGCTGAAGCCGCGTTTCAGTCCGGCACGCATGTTCGCGATCTGCTGCTCGAAATAACGCGGCACATCGTCGAGTTTGGCGACGTAGTTGTGCGCGGCCTGAGCATCCTGCAGCGGCCGCCGGGTCATGAAGCCGAGGTCGGACCAGAACTGCGAATCGCTGTTGAACGGCATCTCGTAGCCGCGGAAACGGATGTCCGCGGCGAGATTTTCGACCTGCGGCCGGTACACGGCAAGGTTGACCCGGTTCTCCGCGGACAGCTCCTGCGCCGGAATCGCGTCGAGCTGCTTGAGCACGTCGTTCCAGTATGCGAGGCGCACCTGTTGCGCCGCCGCGCCAACGTCGGGCAAGCGGTTGTCGCCGGGCTTCGCCGCACGATCCTCGTCGTCCTGGCCCGGAAACTGCTGCTGGCGCCAGGTCCATTCCTTCGTGTACAGGTCGTGGAAGCGCTGGTCCGCGGTTGCGGCGCGAACGGGCGTGGCCAGCATCAGGCCGGCCACCAGAAGACCGCCAAGCAGACGAATCATCGCGAACTCCGTTGTCCCCAAACCCCGATGATCGCACCGAAACGCGCGCTCGGCAGTGCCGATGGATGGGGGCGAGCAGGATGCATCGCGTATCCGGGTTTTCCCCGCACTTCCTATCCATCCAGCGCGTCGGGGCGAGCCCCGCTTGCGCGCAAGTAGGCCGCGAGGCCCCGCGCGGCCGTCTCGACGAACATCTCGCCGGTCGCCTCGAACGCCGCGATGCGGTCCGGGCGGAAGCTGCGGAAATCCCCGCGCAGCCGACACCAGCTGCCGATCGTCCACGCACCTCCCCAGAACGCGAGGCACAACGGTTCGATCTCGCGCGCGCTCGCGCGTCCCGACCCGTCGCGGTAATCGAGGCGCAGCACGCGGTGCGCGCCGATCGCTTCGTGCAGGCGATCGATCAGGCCGGACTTCGCCTCGCTCCAGTCGACCGGCGCGAAGATGCGCGAGCGCGAGGCACGATCGCGCAGTTCGGGCGGCAGCACCGCTTCGATCTTCAACAACGCCGCCTGTGCACCGGCATTCAGGCGGCTGCCCGCGAATGCCTTCACGAAGCGCATGCCGACGACCAGGGCCTCCAGTTCGTCCGCGTTGAACATCAGCGGCGGTATGTCCGCGCCCTTGCGCAGCATGTAGCCGACGCCGGCCTCGCCTTCGATCGGCACGCCGGACAGCTGCAGATCGGCGACATCGCGATACACGGTGCGCTGCGACACGCCGAGGGTCTCGGCGAGCCGGCGCGCCTGCAGCGCGGTGCG
>JBIODY010000100.1:0-7997 GCA_044445505.1 Lysobacterales bacterium | reverse complement strand
GACGTTGTTCATGGTCTACGTCATCCAGTCGGTCGGCGAGCTGTGCCTGTCGCCGATCGGTCTGTCGATGGTGACCAAGCTGGCGCCGGTGCGTCTGGTCGGATTCGGCATGGGCGGCTGGTTCCTGTCGACCGGTATAGGGGACAACCTGTCGGGCATCTTCGCCAGCATCGTCAGTGGCGAGACCGGCATGACAACGCAGTCGGCGCTCACCGGCTACACATTCGGCTTCTGGTCGCTGGTCGGCGCTGGCGTGTTCCTGTTCCTGATCGGGCCGTTGATCAACAAGTTGATGCACGGCGTGCGCTGAGCGCGACGGGATGTGTGGGCACGGCTTCAGCCGCGATGCCCTGGCTTTGAAAAATGCATCGCGGCTGAAGCCGCTCCTACGAACCCATTCAAACCGGCGCGAGCTTGTCGAGAATGCGTTCCAGCGCGCGGTGTTCATCCGTGCTCAACTGCGCCAGCAACTCGCGCTCATGTGCGCGTGCGAGCGGCGCGACCGCATCGTGGATCCTCCAGCCTGCCGCGGTCAGGCGCAGCACCGAGCGGCGTTTGTCGCCGTCGTGCATGCGCTTGCTGACGCGCTTTGCACCGGCCAGATGCGCCAACGCGCGGCTGACCGCCACCTTGTCCATCTCGGTGTGGCCGGCGATTTCGCGCGCCGACAGGCCATCGCCGTCGAAGCGCGCGAGCACCGCCATCACGCGCCATTCGGTCATCGACAGGTCGAAACGCTGCTGATAGGCGCGCGCGATCGCCTGACTGACCCGGTTCGACAGGATCGAAAGCCGGTACGGCAGGAAATGTTCGAGCTCGAGCGGGGTGTGATCGGCCATGCGGCGGCGTGCCTTGCAACTGGTTTCAAATGTAACCATAATTTATGCGATCGTCCATGATCGCGTAAAGGAAAACTCCATGAACGCCCACCCCAACCTCGGCATGCAGGTCACCACGTTCGAGAACCCGATGGGCATCGATGGTTTCGAGTTCGTCGAGTTCGCTGCGCCGGCAGATCAGGTGGCTGCGCTGCATGCACTGTTCAAGCGCATGGGCTTCACCGCCGTGCTGAAGCACAAGACGCGGCCTATCACGGTGTATCGCCAGAACGGCGTCAACTTCCTCGTCAATGAGGATGCGGATTCATTCGCTGCCGATTTTACCAAGGCGCATGGCCCCAGCGCCTGCGGTTTCGCCATCCGTTTCAAGAAGCCCGCGGGCGAGGTGCTGACGACCGTGCTCGGCAACGGGGGTGTAGCCATTGATCACAAGGAAGCGAGCAAGGCGGTCGATGCGCCCGTAGTCAAGGGCATCGGCGATTGCATGCTGTACCTGATCGACCGCTATGGCAGTGCCGGCGGTCTCTATGACGCCGACTACGCGCCGATCGAAGGCGCCGATCAGGACCCGAAGGGATTTGGGCTGACCTTCATCGATCATCTCACGCACAACCTCTACTTCGGCAACATGCAGAAGTGGTCGGACTACTACGAGCGCCTGTTCAACTTCCGCGAGATCCGCTACTTCGACATCAAGGGCGCCAAGACCGGCCTGGTTTCCAAGGCGATGACCGCACCGGACGGCATCGTGCGCATTCCGCTCAACGAATCCTCCGATCCGAAGTCGCAGATCAACGAATATCTCGATGTGTACCATGGCGAAGGCATCCAGCACATCGCTTGCTTCACCGACGATATCTACACGACCGTGGAACAGATGCGCGCGGCCGGCGTGACGTTCCTGGACACGCCGGACAGCTATTTCGAAGTCATCGATGTGCGCGTTCCGAACCACGGCGAGGACGTGCCGCGCCTGGCCAGGAACAGGATCCTGATCGACGCCGACAACGAAACCAAACAGCGCAAGCTGCTGCAGATCTTCACCACCAACGCGATCGGCCCGATCTTCTTCGAGATCATCCAGCGCAAGGGCAACGAGGGCTTCGGCGAAGGCAACTTCCAGGCCTTGTTCGAGTCGATCGAGCGCGACCAGATGAAACGCGGCGTGCTGTAACGTGCGATTGGGCCCCTCTCCCGAAGGGGAGTGTTTTTAAGACAAGGCCGCCTCATGTCGATCGTCAGCAACGGCTACCAATCCGGCTTCGGCAACGAGTTTGCGAGCGAAGCGATCGCGGGCACGTTGCCGGTCGGGCGCAACTCGCCGCAACGCGTCGCGCATGGCCTGTACGCGGAGCAGCTCACGGGTACGGCGTTCACCGCGCCGCGCCATGCGAATCGGCGCAGTTGGCTTTACCGCATCCGGCCCGCGGCGATCCACGGCGCATTCACGCCGTTCGCACAGGCGCGCTTTCACAACGACTTCGGCAGCGCGCCCGTGCCGCCGGACCAGATGCGCTGGGACCCGTTGCCGCTGCCATCGGCGCCGACGGATTTCGTCGACGGCGTGTACACGAGGGCCGGCAACGGATCGCCGGCAAGCCAGCGTGGCATCGGCGTGCATCTGTACGCGGCGAACCGCGACATGCAGGGTCGCTGGTTCTACGACGCGGATGGCGAACTGCTGATCGTGCCGCAGCAAGGGCGCTTGCATGTCGAGACCGAACTCGGCGTGCTCGACGTGGAGCCGCAGGAGATCGCAGTCGTCCCGCGTGGCGTGCGCTTCCGCGTCGCATTGCCGGACCATGCCGCCAGCGGCTATCTCTGCGAGAACTTCGGTGCGCCGCTGCAGTTGCCGGACCGGGGTCCCATCGGCAGCAACGGCCTGGCCAATTCGCGCGATTTCCTCACGCCGAATGCAGCATTCGAGGACGTCGACGGCGCTTTCGAGCTGGTGGCGAAATTCCAGGGCCACCTGTGGCGCGCCGACATCGATCATTCGCCGCTCGATGTGGTCGGCTGGCACGGCAATTACGCGCCCTGCAAATACGATCTGCGCCGCTTCAATGCGATCGGCTCGATCAGCTTCGATCATCCCGATCCATCGATCTTCCTCGTGCTGCATTCGCCCAGCGATACGCCCGGCACCAGCAACATGGATTTCGTGATCTTCCCGCCGCGCTGGCTGGTTGCGCAGGACACGTTCCGGCCGCCGTGGTTCCATCGCAATGTCGCCAGCGAATTCATGGGCCTGATCCACGGCGCCTACGACGCGAAGGCCGAGGGATTCGTGCCGGGCGGCTGCTCGCTGCACAACAGCTTCAGCGGACATGGGCCGGACGCGGCCACGTTCGACAGGGCCAGCAACGCCGACCTGTCGAAACCGGATGCGGTTCGCGACACGATGGCTTTCATGTTCGAGTCGCGCGCGGTGATCCGTCCGACAAGCCAGGCGCTGGCGATGCCGCAGCGGCAGGCGGATTACCGGGATTGCTGGCGCGGCCTGAGAAAGAATTTCAGAGCGCCTTGAATCGACATCATGATGCGGTGCGGTGCTTCGGGCAGCTCGATGCGCACGGCGATCGACATCCCGGAGCGCGAACACGCGCGGTTCACCAGCCGGGTGCGGGCGCAGCATCACGACGTCGCCGAACTCACTCCACCTGAAGGACATGCGATGAAACTCGGCTCTCTCAAGGAAGGCGGTCGCGACGGCACCCTGATCGTGGTCAGCCGCAATCTGCAGCGCGCGGTGCGCGCCGGCGCGATCGCGCCGACCCTGCAGCGCGCCCTGGAAGACTGGTCGAATGCGGCGCCGCGCCTGAATGCGCTGGCGCAGACGTTGAACGACGACCGCGCCGATGGTGCGTTCGATCTCGATGATGCGGTACTCGCGGCACCGCTGCCGCGCGCCTACGAGTTCGTCGACGGCAGCGCCTACCTGCCGCACGTCGAGCGCGTACGCCGCGCGCGCGGGGCCGAGGTGCCGGCGAGTTTCTATACCGATCCGCTGATGTATCAGGCGACGAGTGCCGGCTTCTACGGGCCGCGCGATCCGATCCTCGCCTCGAGCGAGGACTCGGGCATCGATCTGGAAGCGGAGGTCGTCATCGTCACCGACGACGTACCGATGGGGGTGTCGTCCGCGACCGCCGCGCAGCACATCCAGCTCGTCGGGCTGGTCAATGACGTGAGCCTGCGCAATCTGATCCCGGGCGAACTCGCGAAAGGTTTCGGCTTCCTGCAGTCGAAGCCGCGCTCGGCGCTGTCGCCGGTGTTCGTGACCCCGGACGAGCTCGGGCCGGCCTGGCAGGGCAGCAAATTGAATCTGCCGATGCGTACCTGGATCAACGGCCGGTGGTTCGGTGCGGCCGAATGCGGCGTCGACATGCAGTTCAGCTTCGCCGATCTGGTCGCG
This sequence comes from Lysobacterales bacterium, assembly GCA_044445505.1. Lineage (GTDB taxonomy): Bacteria > Pseudomonadota > Gammaproteobacteria > Xanthomonadales > Rhodanobacteraceae > Dokdonella_A. Next base: position 3,743 of record JBIODY010000100.1, on the reverse strand, counting down.
CATGCGGCGAAGACGCGGCCGCTCGGCGCGGGCACGATCGTCGGCTCCGGCACGATCGCGAACGAGGATACCGCCAAGGGCGCCTCATGCCTCGCCGAGCAGCGTACGGTGGAAACCTTGCGCGATGGCAAACCCGCGACGCCGTTCCTGAAGTTCGGCGACAGCGTGCGCATCGAGATCACCGATGCGGGCGGCAAGAGCATCTTCGGCGCGATCGAGCAGATCGTCACGCGACAGGCGCCGCGTGGCTGAGGTTGCTTTTCCTTCTCCCTTCGGGAGAAGGTGGCGCGCAGCTCACGATGGGGTTCGCTCCGAGTACGCTGCATAACGCTCGCACCGAACCCTCAGTCCAACTCCTCTCCCAAAGGGAGAGGGGCTGAAAGCGGCGATCCACGATGAGGAAAACTCATGTCGACGAGCCCCGGCCTGACCCTGTACGACTACTGGCGCTCCAGCGCCTGCTACCGCGTGCGCATCGCGCTGAACCTCAAGCGGCTCGCATACGCGCAGAAACCGGTGCACCTGCTGAACAACGGCGGCGAGCAGCACAGTGCAGCTCATCGCGAACTCAATCCGCAGGAAGCCGTGCCGGTGCTGGTGGACGGTGCGCGCGTGATCCGGCAGTCTCTGGCGATCATCGAATACCTGGATGAAACCCATCCTGGCGAACGGCTGCTGCCGGCGACCCCGCGCGACCGCGCGCACGTGCGCGGGCTCGCACTGCTGGTCGCCTGCGACATCCATCCGTTGAACAACCTGCGCGTGATGCAGTATCTCGAGCGCGAGCATGCGCTCGACCAGTCCGCGCGCGAGCGCTGGACGCGGCACTGGATCGAAGTGGGTTTCCGCGCATTGGAGGCGATGCTCGGCGCCGACAGTGCGACCGGTGCGTATTGTCACGGCGACGCCCCGACGCTTGCCGACGCCTGCCTGGTCCCGCAGGTCTACAACGCGAACCGTTGCGGCATCGATCTCGCGCCGTATCCGACGATCCGGCGCATCAATGCGCAGTGCCTGGCGCTGCCGGCGTTCGATGCGGCGCGTCCGGAGCGGCAGCCGGACGCGACGCCTGCTTGAATTCGCGGCTTCAGCCGCGATGCCTTGAGGCCCTCCCCGGGTTGGTTGGGGATGGTGTTCACCGCGCCGCAACAGCATCACGGCTGAAGCCGCGCACACGCGGGGCTGTCAGCCCGCGATGTAGCGCTGCAGCTGCTCGATCTGGGTGCCCTGTTCGCTGATCGTCGCCTTGACCAGGTCACCGATCGAGACAACGCCGACAACCTTGCCGCCCTCGACCACCGGCAGATGGCGCACGCGGCTGTCGGTGCACAGGCGCATGCAGGTTTCGACGGTGTCGGTCGGGCCGACCGTGATCACCGGCGCTGCCATGATGTCGCGCACCGGCGTGTCGCCGGACGAGCGACCCTTGAGGATCACCTTGCGCGCGTAGTCGCGCTCGGAAACGATGCCGACGAGTTCGTCGCCGCGCATGACCAGCAACGCGCCGATGTAGCGGTCGGCCATGATCCGGATCGCCGCAAGCACCGGTTCGTCGGGGCCGACCGTGTGGACCTGGCTGCCCTTGTCCGCGAGGAGATGCCTGACCTGGAGCATATGCGCCTCCGAGCGATGCGGACGTGTCGCCGCAGCCGCAAGTCTAGCGCCGGCGGCGACTGCGCGCTTGTGGTCGCGCAACATTCGAAATGCAGCGCGGCACCGGCGGATGCTGCCAAAACCCCTCTCCCGATCGGGAGAGGGGCCTTGAAGCGACCTGGTCAGAGGCAGTCGAAACCATCCGCGAACAGCGAGAGCACGAGCGGCGCGCTCACGTTCGCGCTGTTGTTGCCCGGCGTCGGATCCGAAATGTCCGAACTGACCGTTGCGGTGAACGGTACCGGATCCGGGCTCGCGTAATTGCGCGCGACGCAGGCGCTGCTGGTGACGATGCGCGTGGCGCCGGACGGAATGCTCGCGAACACGCACGGGAAACCGGTGGTGCAATCGCCGCTGTTGCCCTCGAACGTCAGGCCGGTCGGCGGCGGGCTGGCGAGTTGCACGTTGGTCGCCGCGTCGGGGCCGTTGTTGGTCACCGTGATCGTGTAGCCGAGTTCAAGACCCGGTCCCACGTGCGCCGGCGGCGTGATCGTCACCGCGAGATCCGCGGAGGCACCGCCTTGGCTGACCGGCAGCGGCCACGCCCACGCGCCACGCGAACGCGTGAACGCGGCCAGCGTGGTGAAACCGCGATCGACGTTGAGGCTCCACACCATCACGTGCGGCAGACCTTCGAAGCGCTGCCAGACCGGTGTCGCCACGGTGATGTCGTCGGTGAAGTACAGGCCCCAGTCCATGCCGACGAACACCTGCTTCGGGATGTTCGGATTGACGACGATCGCATTCGCCGGGATATCCGGCAGGTTGCCGCTCTTGTCGACCCAGCTGAACGTTGCGCATTGCGCCGTGCAGGTGACCTGAAACACATGGCCCGGTGTCGCCGGCACTCCGTTCAGCGAGTTGGCGCTGAAGCCGCCGACCGCGGCGTAGCCGAGCAGCGGGTTCAGCGGATCGGTGGTGACGTCCTGCATCGGCCGGTTCGGCAACACCGCGTTGGCGCCGGTCACATCGACCGGCGTCGCAGCGGCCGCGCCGCCGAGGCCGAACACGTACTGCACGTTGCCGTCGTTGGTCGCGACGATCGCGACGGTCGGGTCGCTGATCGAGTAATGGACCTGGTTGATGTAGGAACGGTTGTCGGAGCCGACGATCAGGTTGTTCTTGGTCAGGTTGGCCGTTTTCGCGGCCCAGCCGCTGCCGTTGACGCCGCCGGTCGTGGTTTCCCACACCCGGTTGGAACCTGCGATCAGATGCGTGCAGCCTTGCGCGCTCGTGCAGCCGCTGCCCGCCACATCCAGTGCGCCGTAGCGATAGATGTCGAACGGGAACACGAAGCTCAGGATATCGCCGCTCCAGCCGCCGGAGGCGCTGGCATCCGCACTATTCGGGCCGTTGGTGCTGACCACGACATCGCCGTTCTGGCTCGAGTAGTACCAGCGCTGGGCGAGGATCGGTTCGATGCGCGAGACGATGCCGTCGCCGCCGTAGGTCGAGTTCCAGGCCGCCGGCCCGGGCGTGCCCGCATACACGACGGTCGCACTGCCGTTGTCCTGGAATCCGGCCGTCGCGCCGGGCGTCGGCGAATTCGCGAAATCGGCGGTGATGTCGCCATGGTAGATCTCGATCGTCGGCAGCGTGTCGTTCATCGCGACCCAGTTCGCATTGAACGCACTGGTCGCGGTCAGCGCATTGCTGACGTAGTACACGCCGCCGTCGTTGCCGTTGATGACACGGTTCGCGTCGCCGCCGACGATCGCGCGCGCGTGGTTATCGGGATGCACCGGTCCGCCACCGTAGGCCTGGGTCAGGTTCAGGTATGTGGCGCCGCCGTCGAGCGAACGGAACAGATCCACGGTGCTGACGAACAGCACGTTCGGGTCGGTGGGCGAAACGGTGAGGCCGGCGTCGTACCACATCTGCGAACCGGCGCCGCTCGGCGTTCCGACCTGCGCCCAGGTGTCACCGCCGTTCGTGGTCTTGTAGATGCCGAGAATGCCGCGCGTCGTGACTTGGCTGAACATCGCATACAGGGTCAGTGGATCGCTGGGTGCGGCCGCGAGTTCGAGGCGGCCGCGCGTGGTGTTCGGCGTGCCGTTGCCGGTGCCCGCGGGGAATCCGTTTGTCAGCAG
>JBIODY010000099.1:0-8048 GCA_044445505.1 Lysobacterales bacterium | reverse complement strand
TCAAGCTCGCGGTCGGCCATCCCTGGGAATGGTTCGGCATCGCCAAGGCGATGACGACGACCGGCATCCTGCCCGACTTCATCGTCGTCGACGGCGGCGAAGGCGGCACCGGTGCGGCGCCGCTCGAGTTCACCGACCACGTCGGCGCGCCGCTGCGCGAGGCGTTGATGCTGGTGCACAACACCCTGGTCGGCCTGAACCTGCGCGACCGGATCCGCATCGGTGCCAGTGGCAAGGTGATCACGGCAATCGACCTTGCGCGCACGCTGAGCATCGGCGCGGACTGGTGCAACGCCGCGCGCGGTTTCATGTTCGCGCTCGGCTGCATCCAGTCGCAGCGCTGCCATACCGACCGCTGCCCGACCGGCGTCGCGACCCAGGATCCGCGCCGCTGGAAGCAACTCGACGTGCCGGACAAGGCGAGCCGCGTCGCGAACTTCCACGCCAATACGCTGCGCGCGCTCAAGGAATTGATCCAGGCCTCCGGCCTCGCGCATCCGGGCGAGCTCGGGCCGGAACATGTGATCCGGCGCGTGTCGTCGCATGAGGTACGTTCGCTGGCGACGCTGTACCGGTTCCTCGAACCCGGCGAGCTGCTCGCCGGCGTGCCCGAGCACGCGGTGTTCCAGCGCTTCTGGGCGATTGCCAGGCCAGACACATTCGCGGCGCCGCCGGAGCTCGGTGCGCGCCGGATGACGAAGTTGCGCTGAGCGCGCGATCGCGTTCCACGCCTCCGCCGCGAGAGACAAAGCGGCGGACATGCGCGCGTCGGCGACCAGCAGTCACGGCATCGCGGAAAGCCCGCCGCATGGCGGGCTTTCTCCGGTGGCCGGCACAAGAAGCGCTTATTGCGGCGTATGCGCCTGGCACTTCAGCAGATCCTTGTCGCCGATCCGCCAGATCTTGTCGCTGGCGCACAGCGCGATATTCCTGACAATGCATTCGTCGCCGTCCTCGTCGACGAGCTTCGCATCGTACTTGTCGCAGCGGATGCCGGTCAGCGAGAACGAGTCGCCGGTGCGCACCGCGTTGTGGCTGAGCTGGTTCGGTCCCCAGCGGTCGCTGCCGATCGGCGCGAAATAGAGCTGCTGGATCGTCCATTTCGATTCGTTGCGCAACTCGACCTGCGAATCGGGTGCCTTGTCGACGGGTTTGAGATCGGATTGCATGTCCTGCTGGGCGAGCGCGAACATCGGCGCTGCGGCGAAAACAACGCCGATCAAGCTGGCCTTGAATGCGGAACGATGGATGAGCTTGTACATGAGCATGTCCTCGACCGTCGTCGGATACGACCCGAACGATTCGATACATGCGGCCGCTTGCGCGCAAGAAACGTGCGCTGAATGTTCAGCGGCGGGATAGGGTGGTCGGCGTTCTGCGTTCAGAAACTCGCGCGCGCCGCTGCGCAGCGCCTGGGCAACCAGGCAAAAAAGAGGCCGCGCACAGCGCGGCCCCGATCCCCTGTTCCCATGACTTCTACTTGTTCATGCGGGCAGCTGGCTCAGCGCCTCGTTGATCCTTGCACAGCGCGATTCGAGCTGAGGCACGGCGTCGTTGGCGGGCGATTGCGAACGCGCGCAATCGATGGCCATTTCCAGACGTCCGAGTTCGATCATCAGATCGTGCCGCAGGAAGAGCGGATTGACACTCATGGTCGCGATGTTGCTCATGTGACTGCTCCTGGTTCCCCGATGAGCAGATTGAGCAAGGGGCGTGCCAACCATGCACGACTGCGGACGGCAACGCGCATTTCCACAGGCTGCTGAATCGGCCGCGCGGCGCCGGACGTGTTCCTCGCCGGCGCTCAGCACCGCCATGGGCCTCGCCCCGGGCCGGTACCCTGCCCCCACGATCCGTGGCCCCGATCCTCCCGCAAACGAACATTCCATTCGATCGGCGTTTGGCGGCGGCGAATTGCGCATGCGGATGCGGGCGGCGGGGCCCGGACATCGCGCGCGGCGACGCGGATGGTCGCAATCTGACTGCGGTCGCCGCGTCGATACGTGGGACGACAGGAGTTCGCGATGGTCGTCACAGTCTGTCAGTCGGAGTTCCGGCTAGTGTCGCCAAACAAGAAAACCGGGACCAGCCCGGCTTCGACGTCACGATTCTTTTCGCTCACTGGCGCCCGGCACCCGGTCCTCTTGGACTCCCCCTGTTCTTACGACCCACCGGGCGCCAGCCCTTTCGGGGATCGCGATCCCCGAATGCCTGTAGCCGGGTGTTGGTCCGGCATGAGGTGGCTGGGGCGCTGGACCGATCGCGGGATCGGTGCGCCGCGGGACCAGGCGAATTCTTCCGATGCAGACCGCGAGTGCTCCCACCGGCGCGCCGGCCCCTGAATTCCGGCATCGGCGTGCTCGCATACGCCGTGCGCCGGTGGAAGTGTGCAGTCGCAGCAGGTTCCATGCCAGCAATCCGGGCACGGCTTGGTAGAATGCGCGCCATGTACAGCCATGACGTGATCGTAGTTGGAGGCGGCCACGCCGGGACTGAAGCTGCGCTCGCCAGCGCGCGCGCCGGCGCACGCACGCTGCTGCTCACCCACAACATCGAGACGATCGGCCAGATGAGCTGCAATCCCGCGATCGGCGGGATCGGCAAGGGCCATCTGGTCAAGGAGATCGACGCGCTCGGTGGGGCGATGGCGCAGGCCGCGGACCGCGCCGGCATCCAGTGGCGCACCCTGAATGCCTCGAAAGGCCCGGCCGTGCGCGCGACGCGCTGCCAGGCCGACCGGGTTTTGTACAAAGCGGCCATCCGGCGTCGGGTCGAGACGCAGCCGGGCCTGGCGGTGTTCCAGCAGGCCGTCGACTCGCTGATCGTCGAGAACGGCCGCGTCGGCGGCGTGGTCACCCAGTCGGGCCTCGGGTTCCGCGCCGGAGCGGTCGTGCTGACCGCCGGAACTTTCCTTGCCGGCAAGATCCATGTCGGACTCGCCCAGCACGCCGGCGGCCGCGCCGGCGATCCGCCGGCGCAGCGCCTGGCCGAGACGCTGCGCGAGCTGCCACTGACGATCGGGCGCCTGAAGACCGGTACGCCGCCGCGCATCGACGGCCGCACGATCGATTACACGACTCTGGAAGAGCAACCCGGCGACGATCCCGCGCCGGTATTCTCGTTTCTCGGCGCGGCCACCGACCATCCACGCCAGGTCAGCTGCTGGATCACCCACACCAGCGAGCACACGCACGCGATCATCCGCGGCGCGCTCGATCGCTCGCCGTTGTACGGCGGCGTCATCGAAGGCACCGGCCCGCGCTACTGCCCGTCGATCGAGGACAAGGTCGTGCGCTTCGCCGACAAGGCTTCGCACCAGATCTTCATCGAACCGGAAGGGCTGGAGACCACCGAGATCTATCCGAACGGCATCTCGACCTCGCTGCCGTTCGACGTGCAGGTCGAACTGGTGCGTTCAATCCGCGGCCTCGAGAACGCGCACATCACGCGGCCGGGTTACGCGATCGAATACGACTATTTCGATCCGCGCGGATTGAAAGCCTCGCTGGAGACAAAGGCCGTCGCAGGCCTTTACTTTGCCGGCCAGATCAATGGCACCACCGGCTACGAGGAAGCCGCCGCGCAAGGCCTGATCGCCGGTCTCAACGCCGCGCGTGCGACCCAGGCGCGCGAGCCGTGGACGCCACGTCGCGACGAGGCCTACATCGGCGTGCTGATCGACGACCTGGTCAGCAACGGCACGACCGAGCCGTATCGCATGTTCACCTCGCGTGCCGAATATCGCCTGCACCTGCGCGAGGACAACGCCGATCTGCGCCTCACCGAGCAGGGTTACGCGCTCGGCTGCGTGCCGGTCGAACGCCGCGACGCACTGCTGCGCAAGCGTGATGCGGTGGGCCGCGAGACCGAGCGCTTGCGCGCGCTGTGGGCAACGCCCGCGAATGCGCTCGGCCATGCGGTCGAAGCCACCCTCGGCTTCGCGCTCACGCGCGAGACGAGCGCGCACGACCTGCTGCGTCGGCCCGAGGTCGCCTATCGCGATCTGGTCCGCATCGAAGGCGTCGCCCCGGGCGTAGAGGACGCAAGCGTCGCGGACCAGGTCGAAGTCGCGATCAAGTACGCCGGTTATCTCGATCGCCAACGCGAGGAGATCGCACGCAACCGCCGCCACGACGACACCGCGATCCCGGCCGGGTTCGATTTCGATGCGGTGCGTGGCTTCTCCGCCGAGGTACTCGCGAAACTGAAAAACGTGCGTCCGCAGACGGTCGCGCAGGCGCGGCACATCTCCGGCGTCACGCCGGCTGCGGTGTCGCTGCTGCTGATCCATCTCAAGCGTGGTGCGCGACGCGTGGCCTGACCGGTTGCTTCAGCCCACCGGCTCCACCGGATTGTCGTCGCAGGGAGCGGTCCGCGCGGACCCACCTGCCCACAACGAAAGGCCGGGATATTCCCGGCCGTTTCGATACGATGAAGACGAGCGGGCTTACTTCTTGCGGCTCGCGTCGACCTTGTCCTGCGCCATCTGGAACGCCTTCAATGCACCGTCATGCAATGCGTTCGTGTCCGCCTCGCCGAGATCGTTGCCGCCGGTCTTCTTGGTGAACACGACCGCGCCGGCATCGTTCCAGCCGACGCTCCATGGTGCGCGCACGCCGCCGGGCTGCTTCGCGCACATCGGCTTGTCGTCCTTGTAACCGTAGTTGACCGAATTGTGGCCGCCCTTGTCGAAGTCGGTGTTGACGCGCACGTAGCGCACCCGACCGGTCTCGGCGAACGCGTCCCAGCCTACGGATGAATCTTCAGTCGTGTAGGTACCGTCGACCTTCTTCATCGCGCCGATGCGCTTTTCGAGCTGGTTGCATTCCTCGGCGAGTTTCTCGGCTGGCGTGGGTTCCGGATTCAGCACCACCTGGGTGGTCGTGCCGGCGCCGTGCGTCAGCACCGGCGAGTTGAGTGCCGGCAGGAAGCGGCGCGGGCCGTCGGTCAGCAGCGCGTTGATCACGTAGGTGCGCGACGCGATGATTTTGGCCGGATCGAAGTCCAGCGAAAAATTGAACGGCGCGCCGCCGGCGACGTCCATGTTCTTCTCCGCAATCGCGATCTCCGGCTGCGCCACATCGACGAGTTTCACGTCCAGCTTCGAGCCGGCACCGACCGTGACCGGGTCGTGGAACGTGACCGAGCCGGTGATCGTCGTACCGGGCGCAATTTCCGCTGCGACCGGTTTCGGCCCCGATGTGCCCTGATCCGCGGAGTTGCATCCGCCGAGAACTGACAGCGCGACGATCGCCGCGATCCAATGGTTTCGCATGACTGCCATCTCCGAATAACGAAAGGTATCGTACATCAACTGTACCGTGGGTCGCGGATGTCGAACGAGCCATGGAAAGCGCCGGGGTTATACCGCAGCAGGCTGCTGGGCGCGGCGCGTACGTGTCGCGAACAGTCACGATAATCTGCGCGGAGCCTTCGCGCAATTGCGAAGCCGAACCGCAGATGACCGACGAAAGAGGCCGCGCCGTAGCGTGGGGCCGGGATCTTCAAGCCGGCGCGGGCAGCCAAAACGCGCCTTCGGCGGCCTTTGCGGAGGCCGTGGCGGGCCGTGGCTCGCGCATGAATCGCATACGGGTCGCGCAGAAAAAGCCACTCCCGGCTCGACAGTGCGAGACTCAACTGCCGGGCAGCAGCGAGATATCGGCGACACGCAGGAACAGGTCGCGCAACCGGGCCAGCAATGCGAGGCGGTTTGCGCGCACGGCTGCATCCTCGGCCATGACCATGACCGCATCGAAGTAGCCATCGACCGGCTCGCGCAACGTCGCGAGGCGTTTCAGCAGGCCGACGTAGTCGCGCCGGTCGATCAGCGGCGTGGCGTCGGACCGCGCGGCGTCCAATGCGGTCGCGAGATCCCGTTCGGCGCCCGGTTCGAGCAGCGTCTCGTCGATCGCGGCGGGCGCGATGGCGCCAGCCTGGCGCAGGATGTTGCCGATGCGCTTGTTCGCGGCCGCGAGCGCCTGCGCTTCGGGGAGTTTCGCGAATTCGACGACCGCGCGGACGCGCCTGTCGAAATCGGTGAGATCGGATGGCGCGAGCGCGCGCACCGCCTCGAACGCGTCGCCGGGAATGCCGGCATCGGCGTAGTAGCTGCGCAGGCGATCGAGGATGAAGTCGCGCAAATCGGCGGCAAGTTCCGTGCGGCGCTGACCGGCATCGAGCGTGCGCATGCTGCCGTCCTTCGCCTTCGGCAGGCCCGCTGCCAACGCCGGCTCCGGAAGCAGTGCGAACGCTTCGCAGAGCTGCGCGTCCAGATCGAGCTTGAGATCGCCTTCGATCAAGGTGCGCGCCAGCCCGAGCGCCGCGCGGCGCAACGCGAAGGGGTCCTTGTTGCCGGACGGTTTCATGCCCACGGCAAAGATGCCGGCCAGCGTATCGATGCGTTCGGCCACGCCGAGCACTTGGCCGACCTCGCCCTGGGCGATGCGGTCGCCGGCGAAACGCGGCGCGTAGAACTCGTCGAGCGCCTGCGCGACCTCGGCATGCTCGCCATTGGCCGTCGCGTAGTAGCGTCCCATGACGCCCTGCAGTTCCGGGAATTCGCCGACCATGCGCGTCAGCAGGTCGCACTTGCTCAACGCGGCGGCGCGCGTCGCCAGCGCGGCATCGACGCCGACCCGATTCGCGATCACGCGCGCGAGCTCGGCTACGCGCACGCTCTTGTCCCAGACCGAACCCAGCGCGTGCTGGTAGGTGACGGCCTTCAATGCTTCCTGGTTCGCCGCCAGCGGCGTCTTCAGGTCTTCATCGAAGAAGAACTTCGCATCCGCGAAACGCGGCCGGATCACGCGTTCGTAGCCTTTGCGGATCTCGTCCGGATTCCTCGATTCGATGTTCGCGATGCCGATGAAATGTGCGCTGAGCCGGCCCTGTGCATCGAATACCGGCACGAACTTCTGGTTGGTTTCCATCGTCGTGACCAGCGCTTCCTGGGGCACGGCGAGGAACTCCGCCTCGAACGCGCAGGCGATCGCGACCGGCCACTCGGTCAGGTTCGCGATCTCATCGCGCAATGCGTCGGACAGGCGGGGCACGCCGCCGGTTTGCGCGGCAACGCGATCGACCTCGGCAGTTACGCGCGCTCGGCGCGCAGCCGGATCGGCAATCACCTTCGCCGCAAACAGTGCGTCGAGCCAGGAATCGGCATCGACGATATGCACCGGCTGCGGATGATGGAAGCGATGGCCGCGCGACATGCGGCCCGATGTCTGGCCGAGGATCTCGCCTTCGACGACCTGGGTTCCGTGCAACATGACCAGCCAGTGCGTCGGGCGTACGAACGTGTAGTCGTGATCGCCCCAGCGCATTGGCTTCGGGATCGGCAACGCCTTCAGTGCCTCGGCGACGATTTCCGGAATCAACGCGGCGGTCGGCTGGCCCTGTTTGTTTGCGCGATGCACGAACCACGCGCCCTTGTCGGTTTCGAGCTTTTCCAGTTGCGCGACCTCGACCCCGCACGACTGCGCGAAGCCGAGCAGCGCCTTGGTCGGTTGTCCGTTCGCGTCGAGACCGGCATTCAAGGCCGGACCGCGGCGTTCCTGCTGCTGGTCCGGCTGCGCGCCGGCGACCGCCGGCACATGCACGGCGAGCCGGCGCGGCGAGCAGTACACCTTCGCGTTCGTGACATCGGCGGCGATGCCGCGTTTGGTCAGGCCCTCGCAGATGCCACGCGCGAACGCGGCGGCGAGGTCATCAAGCGCCTTCGGCGGCAATTCCTCGGTGCCCAGTTCGATCAGCAAGGATGGCGCGCTGGCAGCCGGCGTCATGCCGCCTCCTGCTTGTTCCTGAGCCCTGGAAAACCCAGTTTCGCGCGCTGCGCGTAATACGCCTCGGCGACCCCGCGCGACAGCGTGCGCACGCGCAGGATATAGCGCTGGCGTTCGGTCACGCCGATCGCGCGGCGCGCGTCGAGCAGGTTGAACGTATGGCTGGCTTTCATCACCTGCTCGTAAGCGGGCAAGGGCAGGCCGGCCTGGACCAGCCTCGCAGCCTCGCCCTCGCAGGTATCGAACCACTCGAAGAGCTTCGCG
>JBIODY010000098.1:0-8058 GCA_044445505.1 Lysobacterales bacterium | reverse complement strand
CTTCACGCGCCGCGATCGTGTGCACATCCTTGTCGCCGCGCCCGGACAGGTTGCAAAGTATGAGTTTGTCCTTCGGCGACTCGCGCGCGAGCTTGATCGCCTGCGCGACCGCGTGGCTGGATTCGAGCGCGGCGAGAATGCCCTCGCTGCGCGCGAGTTCGTGGAACGCCGCGAGCGCTTCGTCGTCGGTGACACCGACGTAGCTCGCGCGGCCGCTGTCCTTGAGGAACGCATGTTCGGGACCGACGCCCGGATAGTCGAGGCCGGCCGAGACCGAATGCGTTTCGGTGATCTGGCCGTCGTCGTCGCACAGCACATAGGTGCGATTGCCGTGCAGCACGCCAGGACGTCCCGCGGCGAGCGAAGCGGCATGATGACCCGTCGATAGACCCAGGCCTGCCGCTTCCGCGCCGACGATCGCGACCTCGCGATCGTTGAGGAACGCATGGAACAGGCCGATCGCGTTCGAGCCGCCGCCGACGCACGCGACCAGCGTGTCGGGCAGGCGACCGAACTGTTCCAGCATCTGCTCGCGCGCCTCGCGTCCGACCACCGCGTTGAAGTCGCGCACCATCTGCGGATACGGGTGCGGGCCTGCTACCGTGCCGATGATGTAGAACGTATCGGCGACGTTCGTGACCCAGTCGCGCATCGCCTCGTTGAGCGCATCCTTCAGCGTTTTCGAGCCGGAGGTGACCGGAACGACCTCGGCACCGAGCAGCTTCATGCGGTAGACGTTGATCTTCTGCCGCTCGATGTCGACCGCACCCATGTAGACGACGCAATCGAGGCCGAAGCGCGCGCACACGGTCGCGGTCGCGACGCCGTGCTGGCCGGCGCCGGTCTCGGCGATGATGCGGCGCTTGCCCATGTGGCGGGCGACCAGCACCTGGCCGATCGTGTTGTTGATCTTGTGCGCGCCGGTGTGATTCAGATCCTCGCGCTTGAGCAGGATCTGCGCGCCGCCGATCTTCTTCGACAAGCGCATCGCGTGATAGATCGGCGATGGGCGTCCGACGTAGTACTTGAGGTCGCGTTCGAACTCGGCGATGAAAGCCGGATCGACGCGCAACGTTTCGTAAGCGCGAGTGAGTTCCGCCAGCGGCGCGATCAGGGTCTCGGCGACGTACGAGCCGCCATAATCGCCGAAACGACCGCGCGCGTCCGGATAGGCGTAATAGTCCTCGATCCTGCTCATTGCGCTTTTCTCAACCGATCGCGGTGGAATTTGCCGCATGTACGGCAGCGGCGAACGCGCGCATCCTGGTCGCATCCTTGATGCCGGGAGCGAATTCGATGCCGCTGGATACGTCGACCGCATAGGGTCGCACGACTGCGATCGCCTGTGCCACGTTGTGCGCATCGAGGCCGCCGGCGAGCACGGTCGGCCGGCCGAGGCGCTGCACGCGCGTCCAGTCGAACGCAACGCCGGTCCCGCCGGTCGCGCCCGGTGCATGGTTGTCGAGCAGGAAACCGGCCGCATCCGCGTAGCGCGCGGCGTAGCTCGCCGCATCCGCGACCGAGGCCATCGGCACGGCCTTCAAATAGGGTCGCGCGAAGCTCGATGCGAAGCCGGCGGCCTCGTCGCCGTGAAACTGCAGCAGATCCGGTTGCACCTCGGCGATCACTTCCTCGATCCACGCTGGCTCGTCGTCCATGAACAGCGCGACCGTGACCGTGAATGGCGGCAGCGTGCGGCGGATCGCGCGCGCCTGACCGATGCCGACGAAGCGCTGGCTGCGCCGCGTGAACACCAGACCGATCGCATCGACGCCGAGGTCGACCGCGACACGTGCGTCCTCGGTGCGGGTGATGCCGCAGAACTTGATGCGTGTAGGCGTTCTCATCGTTTGCAAGACCGGGCATCCCCGGATCGAGTCCGGGGCAGGCTCTGCCGCGGGTTACTCGCCGCATCCTGCCGCTCGGGTTTCGGCCCGGCTGCGCCGTTCGCGCGCACTCCGGCGCGCGCAGTGCAACAAACGGTCGCGGCAGAGCCGCGCCACGTTTGTCGCGTCCAGCACTCGCGTGCTCGCCGCGGCGGCACATTCATGTGCCGGTCGATCATTCTCGAGCTGCTCACAGCGTCACCTCGACGGGCAAGTTCCATTCGGCCGGATAGCGCGGCGCCAGGAAGGTCAGGCCCGACGCCGGAGCGGTCGGGCCGGCGACGCTGCGATCGCCGCCGCGCAACAGCTCGCCGAGCCATTCCGGCGCGCGATCGCCGCGCCCGACCGGCAGCAGCGAACCGACGATGTTGCGCACCATGTGGTGCAGGAATGCGTTCGCGTCGATCTCGATCGCCACCTCCTCGCCGTTGCGGGTGACGCTGATCTCGCGCACGTTGCGCATCGGCGAATTCGCCTGGCAGGCGACGCTGCGGAACGCGCTGAAGTCGTGCTCGCCGACCAGTTCCTGCCCGGCGCGCTGCATCGCCACGATATCCAGCGGTGCGCGTTCCCAGGTCACGAACCGCGCAGCGAGCGCAGCCCGGATCGGCCGGTTCAGGATCGTGTAGCGGTAGCGCCGCGCGCGTGCGCCGAAGCGTGCATGGAAATCATCGCCAAGCCGACGCGCCCAGAGCACGGCGACGTCGCGGGAGAGATTCGAATTCGCACCGAGCGCCCAGGCACGCTCGCTACGCTCGGCGCCGCTGTCGAAATGCACGACCTGGCAGCGCGCATGCACGCCGGCGTCGGTGCGTCCGGCGCAGGTCACCTCGACCGGATGCGCGGCGACCAACGACAGCGCGGCTTCGACCGCAGCCTGCACGCTGCGCCCGTGCGAGAGGCGCTGCCAGCCGAAGAAGTCGGTACCGTCGTATTCGATGCCGAGGGCGATGCGCATTCAGCGGGAACGAGCCATGGGGAATCGGGGAATCGTAGAGCAAGCGGGCGAACCCGTCGCGGCACCGAGCCGCGACGCTGCATGCCGTCGATACCCGAAAAAGAACGGGAATCGAGCGGCGGAGGCGCCGCCGTCACGATTCCCGATTCCATGTTCCGGCTCTTCAGCGCAGGTCGGCGATCAGCTTGTGGGCTTCGGCCTTCTGCGCCTCGTTGCCTTCGGAGACCACTTCCTCGAGCATCGAACGCGCGCCTTCCGGATCGCCCATGTCCATGTAGGCCTTGGCGAGGTCGAGCTTGGTGCCGATCGCGTCGTCGCCGGCGAAGTAGTCGTCATCGACCCTGGCGGGGGGCGGCACGGCCGCTGCTGCCGTTGCGCCGGGGGCAGGTCTGCCAGGCTCCAGCGGCGGCAGGTCGTCGAAGTCGAATCCGGTTTCATGCGCAGGCGATGCCGGCGCATGCGTCGCGTAAGCCGATTCGCCACCGGCGGTGTCGAAGGTGAATCCGGGACCGGTGCGGGCCGGGTCGGACTCATCCTGCGCCGCATGCGCGAAGCCATCGGCGCGGCCGGTGTACACCGGCCGCTCGACCGTATCCGCGTGGGCGGCCGCGGACGTCGCGTCGCTATCGTCGTAATGCGCGCCACCGGCGAACAACGGGTTCCCGGGTGCGAGTTCCTGGCCCATCGCCTGCGCCTCCAGCCATTCGGGTTGGTGCGGATCGGTGACATGCAGGTGCATCTCGGCTGCCGCGTCCTCGAACCTGGCGACATCGCGTTCGGCGTAGTAGACGCTCAGGAGTTCCAGATGCAGGCCGACATTCCCCGGATCGTGCTGCAAATGTTCGCGCAGCTCGGCCTCTTCGCCCTCCATCGAACCGGCGGCATGCACGCCGTCGCCGGATCCGCCGGTAAGCGGCGATTCGCCGAACGCATCGGCGATCGAGCCGCGCGCCACCGGCGCCGCCTTGCGTTTGCGCATTCCGAACAGACCGGCCAGCAGGAGCAGGATGCCGGCCACGAGCGCGGTCGATTTGACCCAGCCTTGCAAGTACCAGGGCTCGCTATCGACCGGCCGTTGCGGCGTGGTCTTGCCCGCGGGCTTGACCGGCGCTGTCGTGACTGGCTTGGGTGCGGTCACTGGCAGGTGCGCCGCGTCGCTGGTCGGCGGCACCGACGCCAGCGGAATCGTCGTCGCTGCGGCGCCCGAAGGCCCGGAAGCCGGCAGCGGCGCCATACCCGGAGCCGGTTCGGTCTTGCCGGCGTCGGCGAGTTTCGCGGTGTCGGTTCCCGCACTGCCCCAGATATCCTTTTTGTCGATCTTGGTCTCGGCCGACGTGGGCACAACCGGTTTCATCGACGAGGAGACTGCCGCAGGCGACGTGGACGTGGACGCCGGCGGTGGAGGCACGGCCGGCTCGGCTGGCTTCGCCGTCGAGGGCGTCGTCATCACGGTCGGCGGCAGCGCGGCGGCGGGTGCTGCGCCCTTCGCGGCCACCAGCGATGGAACTGCTGCCGCTGGCGTGGCTGCGGGCTTGGCCGCCGCAACCGCGGCGGGTTTTTCCTGCAGCTGCTTCAACTTCTGCTGCAGCTCGGCAATCTCCGAATCCTTGAGGCCGATCAGGCGATCGTTCTTGTTCTTGAGATCCTCGAGCTCCTTGAGCCGGGACTTCAACTCGCCGGTTTCCTGGTCGCGCGTCGTCAAGGCCTCCTTGGTGCGCGCAAGCTCGGATTTGAGTTCGCTGGTCGCCGCCGGACTGCCCGCGCCGCTGCCGGGTCGATCGGCCATCGCGATGCTGTCCCGGCCGGCTTTCGGTGGCACCAGTTCGAGATGCTCGTTACCGCTCCGGGCAGCCGATGCGGTCGCCTTCGGCTTCGCCACGGCAGGCGCAGCCGGTTCGGTCTTCGCTGCTTTTTCGCTCCTGCCCGCCTTCGCTGCGCCGCTGTCCGCCACCAGGGTCGGGCTGGCCCGGCCACCGCGCCAATCCTCGAGCTGGGCATGCACCTGCGCCGCGGCCTCGCGCGCCGAACCGGTCGCCTTGAGCTCGTCGGCGGATGGCACGCGCAGGATCGCACCGCGCTTCAGCGCATTGATGTTGTCCTTGTAGAACGCGCTCGGATTGTTTTTGAGCAGCGCGAGCATCATCTGGTTGATGTTCGAGTTGTCGCCCTGGCGCATTGTGCGTGCGACCTCGGTGAGCGTCTCGCCGGCCTCGACCGGGCCGTATTCGCCCGCGTTGACCTTGCGCGCCGGCGCGGCGCGCTCGGGTTTCGCGGCAACGCGCGGAGCCGGTTCCGGCCGCGGTGCCGGTGCCGCGGCGGCCGCTTTGGCGGGTTTCTCGCGGTGGGTCAGGGTGGTGGTGCCCGGCGACGGCGCGATCGCGGCGGTCGTCGCTGCATGCGTCGATGGCGCCATCACCGGCGGATCCAGCAGCACGGTGTATTCGCGCAACAGGCGGCCCTTCGGCCAGTTCGCCTCGACGAGGAAGTCGAGGTAGCTGTCGCGTACCGGTTCCTTGCTGGTGACCCTGATCACCATGTCGCCGTGCGCACCCTTGGTCAGCGCGAACTCGAGCGGCACGGTCAGACGCGCGCGGCTCAGGCCGAGGCGTTCGAAATCCTCCGCTCCGGCCATGCTGACGATCAGGCCCTCGGCTTCGGCCGCGCTGCCCTGGATGACCGGAATTTCCGCATCAAGCGGTTGATTGAGCTTGGATTTGACGTGGACGGGGCCGAGGCCCAGCGCGAGCGCGTTCGTTCCGCCCAACGCAAGCGCGATCGCAAGCGATAGTTGCAGCGGTCGTTTCATCTAGGCATGCCCCCCGAGGCAAAAAGCGGTCGCGTATCCGAGAACATCTCGAAACCGGCTTATAACACAATCGTAACTATAGACCACGGATAGGTTTTCGCAAGCGTCCGGGTGATTCCTGCAAAACCGGCCATCCTGCCGCGGTTTGCAGACAAACGGTCGCGGCGGAGCCGCGCCACCCTCTCCGGGCAAGCACTTGCGCGTTTGTCCCGGTGGCAAATCCGTGTGCGGGAACGACTTTTCAATCACCTTCCTATCCCGGCTCACAGCACGCTTTGCAGCAGTCGTTCCGCGACCTGCACCGCATTCAACGCGGCGCCCTTGCGGATGTTGTCCGCGACGATCCACAAGTCCAGGCCGCGCGGATGCGAGATGTCCTCGCGAATACGCCCGACGAAGACCTCGTCGTTGCCGGCCGCATGCGAGACCGGGGTCGGATAGCCGCCCGGCTTGCGTTCGTCGACGACCACGACACTTGGCGCCTTTTCTAGCAGTTCGCGCGCGGTCCGTGCCGTGATCTTGTCGCGGGTTTCGATATGCACGGCTTCGGCGTGGCCGTAGAAAACCGGCACGCGTACCGCGGTCGGATTCACCTGGATCGAATCGTCCTCAAGGATCTTGCGCGTCTCCCAGACCATCTTCATCTCTTCCTTCGTGTAGCCGTTGTCCTGGAAGTCGTCGATCTGCGGAATCACGTTGAACGCGATCTGGGCCTGGAACTTCGCAGGCGTGAACTCCTGGAAATTCAACAATGCGGCGGTCTGGCGCCCGAGCTCCGCGGCACCGGAGCGACCCGCGCCGGACACCGACTGGTAGGTCGCGACATTGATGCGTTCAATGCCGACCGCACGATGGATCGGCGCCAGCGCGACCAGCATCTGCATCGTCGAGCAATTCGGATTCGCGATGATCCCGCGTTTCGTGTACTGCGCGATCGCATGCGGGTTGACCTCGGCGACCACCAGCGGGATGTCGTCCTGATAACGGAACTCGGAAGTGTTGTCGATGACCACGGCGCCGGCCGCTGCCGCTCGCGGCGCGTGTACGCGCGAAACCGCGCCGCCGGCGGAGAAGAACGCGATGTCGATGCCGTTGAAGTCGTGGTCGGCGAGATTGCTCACCGTTATCTCGCGGTCGCCGAAAGCGATCTTGCCGCCGGCCGAACGTTCGCTGGCCAGCAGCACGAGTTCGCCGATCGGGAATTTGCGCTCCTGGAGGATCGCGAGCAGCGTTTCACCGACCGCACCGGTCGCACCGACAATCGCGATGTTGTAACTGGTTTTTTTTCTCATTGGATTTGAATTCGGATTCGCGCTGATCGTTTGCTCGTCATTCCGGCGAAGGCCGGAATCCATTGTTGGCCGCCAAGATCAAAATGGATCCGGGCTTCCGCCGGGATGACGGCGATGAGGTGGCGGGCTATTCGCTGGCGGCACCGGGTATTCGTGGCTTTATCTCGCCGACGTCGCCGCACTGCGCGCGATGGCGCAGGGCCTGGTCCATCAGCACCAGCGCGACCATCGCCTCGGCGATCGGCGTCGCGCGGATGCCGACACAGGGATCGTGACGGCCCTTGGTCACGACTTCGACCGGCTCGCCGGCGAGGTTCACGCTGCGGCCTGGAACCAGGATGCTCGAGGTCGGCTTCAGTGCGATCGAAGCGATGATCGACTGGCCGGTCGAGATGCCGCCGAGGATGCCGCCGGCATGGTTCGACAGGAAGCCTTGCGGCGTGATCTCGTCGCGATGTTCGCTGCCTTTCTGCGCGATGCTCGCGAAACCCGCACCGATCTCGACGCCCTTGACCGCATTAATGCTCATCAGTGCAGATGCGAGTTCGCCATCGAGCTTGCCGTAGATCGGCTCGCCCCACCCCGGCGGCACGCCTTCAGCGACGACGGTCACGCGCGCTCCGACCGAGTCGCCGCTCTTGCGCAGCGCGTTCACGTAATTTTCGAGCTCGCCGACCATCGCCGCATCGGGCCAGAAGAACGGATTGGATTCGACCGCACCCCAGTCGAACGCACGCGGCACGACGGCGCCGATCCCGGCGAGATAGCCGCGCACCTGCACCCCGAACTTTTCGCCGAGCCACTGCTTCGCGATCACCGCCGCGGCGACGCGCATCGTCGTCTCGCGCGCTGACGAGCGCCCGCCGCCACGCGGATCACGGATACCGTATTTCTGCCAGTAGGTATAGTCGGCGTGGCCGGGGCGGAACGTGTCCGCGAGTTCGTTGTAGTCCTTCGAACGCGCATCGACATTGCGGATCAGCAACGCGATCGGCGTGCCGGTGGTGCGACCCTCATGGACGCCGGACAGGATCTCGACCGCGTCCGCCTCGTGGCGTTGCGAGGTGTAGCGGCTCTTGCCGGTCGCGCGGCGGTCGAGATCGGCGCGGAAGTCCT
>JBIODY010000097.1:0-8073 GCA_044445505.1 Lysobacterales bacterium | reverse complement strand
GTGGTGCGGATCAGTCGCGTTCCCACGGCGGATGCATTTCGCCGTCATTGTCGCCCTTCGCTCCGCCATTCGCTTCGGGCGGTGCGCCCGCCGGCACCTGGATCTCAGGCTGGCCCTTGGCCTTCAACGCGGCATTCGCCTCGGCCAGGTCGCTCGCCTCGAAATCCGCGAACTCCTTCTGCACGTCGCCGAGTTCGCGCTTCAGGGTGTCGATGCGCGCGATCTGGTAATCGCCGGGACGCGCCTCGTTGCTCATCAGCGCGCCGTAGATGTCGTCGGCGTATTCGCGCAGGCGCAGCTCGCCGGTGATCGCGCCGCCTTCTTTGGTCGCGACGATCTTCTTGCGGATGCCGTCGGCCTTTTCGCCGAGCGCACTCAGCTGCTTGCGCAGCGCGTCCTGTTCGGGCAGCTTTGCCGCTTCGCCGCTCGCACCGGCGCGCACTGCATTGATCTTCGCCAGCAAGTCGCTCATGTCGCCGAACATCGTGTGCACGCGCATCGCCGCGTCGAACTGGGCCTGGTGATCGGCGACGCTGAACTTGACGCGACGATCGAGACCGACGTCGAGCTTGTTCTCGACAACTGTCTTGCCCTTGGTCAGGCGCACCGTGTACGTGCCCGGCACGACGCGCGGACCCTGGGTTGCATTGCCGGCGATCTGCGCGGCCGGCGGTACCCGCGGCGGCTTGACGCGCATCGACCAATTCACCCGGTTGATGCCGCGCCGGACGCTCGCCGGCAGCGTGTCGATGACCTTGCCTTGTGCGTCGAGCACCTCGATGCCGATCTTGCCGAACAGGTGGCGGCTCTTCTGGTAGTAGGTGATCACGGCCGCATTCGGCGGATTCGCGCCGGTGAAGCTCGCATCGCCTTCCGACCAGCCACCGAACGAGACAATGCGTTGCTGGATCGGCCGGGTCGGCAGGAATGCGATTTCGCTGTCGAGCGTCTTCGCATCGAGTGCGCGCAGCGGTGTGACATCGTCGATGACCCAGATGCCGCGGCCATGCGTGGCCAGCACCAGCGACGCGTCGCGGTTCTGCAGTGCGAGATCGCGCACCGCGACCGCCGGGAAGTCGCCGCCCTTGAACTGCGCCCAGTTGGCGCCGCCGTCGATCGAGATCCACAGGCCGAACTCGGTGCCGGCGTACAGGAGTTCCGGCTTGACCGTGTCCTGCTTGATCACGTGCACATAGCCGCGCAGACCTTTCGCGTCCTTCGGCGTGACCAGCGCGGTCCAGCTCTTGCCGTAATCGCCGGTGCGATAGATGTACGGGGCGGTGTCGCCGAACGTGTGGCGATCGAATGCAACATAGGCGGTGCCGGCGTCGAAGCTGCCGGCCTGTACCCAGCTCACCCACGCGTGCTCGGGAACGCCTTTGATGTTCCTGACCACGTTCGTCCAGTTCTTGCCATCATCGCGCGTGACTTGCACGTTGCCGTCGTCGGTGCCGACCCAGATCAGGCCCGCCGCTTTCGGCGACTCGCTGATCGAGTAGACCGTCGTGTGGGTCTCGGCCGCGGAATTGTCGACCGTGATGCCGCCCGACTCCTCCTGTTTCTGTTTGTTCTTGTCGTTCGTGCTGAGATCCGGCGAGATGCGGTCCCAGCTCTGACCATGATCGCGCGAGCGGAACAGGAACTGCGCGCCGATGTAGATCGTGCCTTTCTCGTTCGGACTCAACGCGATCGGCGTATTCCAGTTCCAGCGCAGCTTCTCGTTGTAGCCGGCCTGCGGCTGGATCACGCGGATTTCATGAGTCTTCTTGTTGACCCGCGAAATCGTCCCGCCTTGCGCCTCGGTGTACAGATAGTCCGCATCGGCCGGATCCTCGAACATCCAGAAGCCGTCGCCGCCGTACATGTTCTCCCAGCGCGAATTGGTGATCCCGCCCGGATACTCGGAATCGCCGACCCACGAGCTGTTGTCCTGCAGGCCGCCATACACATGGAACGGGTCGGAGTTGTCGACGCTGACGTGGTAGAACTGCGAGATCGGCAGGTTGTTCGCCTTCCACCACTTGTTGCCGCCGTCGTAGGAGTACCACAAGCCGCCGTCGTCGCCGGCGATCACGTGCTGGGTGTCGGCCGGATCGATCCATACGGCGTGGAAGTCGCCATGCGCGCCGCCACCGACGTTCGCGAAGCTTTTGCCGCCGTCGAGGCTCTGGATCAGCGCGAGGTCGGGCTTGAACAGGCGATCCGGATTCTTCGGATCGACGATCAGGCTCGCGAAGTAGAACGGGCGCCAGACCATCATCTGGCTCTTGTCGCGCTTGTCCCAGGTCCTGCCGCCATCGTCGGAACGGTACAGCGCCGAATCGGTCGATTCGACGAAGGCATAGACGATCTTCGCGTCCGAAGGTGCGATCGTGACCGCGATGCGGCCATAGGGTTTCTTCGGAAAGCCCTTGTTCGCCGCATCGGTGATTTCGGTCCAGGAATGCCCGCCATCGGCTGAGCGATAAAGGCCGCTGCCCGAGGCCGCATCCGCCGATTCGCCGCCGGAGCGGAATGTCCAGCCCTTGCGGCGGAAATCCCAGGTGCCGGCGAACACGACGTTCGGGTCGGTCGGATCGAGCGCGAGCGAGGCGCAGCCGGTCGACGGGTTCGCGCCTTTCAGGACCAGCGACCAGTTCCTGCCGCCATCGCCGGTCTTGTACAGGCCGCGCTCGGAAGAGTCGCTCCAGAGTTTGCCGGGGACACAGGCATAGACCGTATTGCCGTCGCGCGGATCGACGATGATCTTCGCGATGCGTTCGGAATTCGGCAGGCCCATGTGGGTCCAGGTATCGCCGCCATCGGTCGACTTGTACACGCCGTCGCCGATCGACACCGAATTGCGCGTCCACGATTCGCCGCTGCCGACCCAGATCGTGTTGTGGTTCGACGGATCGATCGCGATCGACCCGATCGACTGCACCGGTTGCTTGTCGAACACCGGCTTGAAGGTCGTGCCGCTGTCGGTCGACTTCCACACGCCGCCCGAGGCCGCCCCGACGTAAACGGTCGTCTTGCCGTCCTTCTCCGGCACCGCTGCGATCGCGGCCACGCGGCCGCTCATCGTGGCCGAACCGATGTTGCGCACGCCGAGACCGGAGATCGCGCCGGCGTCGAACCGGGGCGCCTCGGACTTGGTTGCCGCCTGCGCGATGCCGATCAGGCTGACACTGGCGCCGGCGAGGACGAGTCCGCGAAGAATGTGATTCATGCCTGCCCCTTTCCTGGTGGTTTGCAAAATCGGGCTTCCTGCCGCGGTTCGCAAACAGACGTTCATGTGCCGGAGCGACTTCTCGAACCGCCATGCAGTGTTCATTGGCCGCTCCCCGCTGCCTTCGTTGGCTTGACAGGAAACGCGAACAGCGAGTCGGCCATCGTCACGTTCGCTTCGGCGTGCTCGACGGTGAGCTCCTGGCGACTGCCGTCGGCCTTGTTCTCGGTCGCTATCGAGAACGGGAAATAGACTCCGGCGACTTCCTCGTAATCGCCATAGTCGGACACGCTTTCGACCTGCGTGCCGCGCACGCTGCGCTGGGCGACGGTGCGGATCTCCAGGAAGTGGTCCGGGTCGATGTACAGGTATTCGACGTCACCGTTCTTCAGCGTGACCTTCAGCTTGTGCGCGTCGGTGCCGTCGACATCCTCGGTGCCGAGGTACTCGACCTTGCTGCCGCGGCTCTGCCAGTCGACCAACGCACCGCCGATCGGCGCGTCGTCGGCGAGCGCCTTGGCATCGTCCGCCGACATCTTCTCCGGGTCCTTGCGGCCCTGGAACGGCGAAATCTGCCATGCATCCTTGCCGTCCCACGCCTGCACCGCGGTCAGGCCCTGCAGGCTTGCCTCGCTGCGGCTCGAGTCCGGCGCTTTCTGGTATTGCTCGAAGGTCAGCTCGAACTGGCCGCCGAAGCGCAGCTTGCCCTCGCTCTTGAGCGACTTGATCGCGTGGATCTTGTCGAGGCCGCCGCGCGCCGCGAAATTCTTCGCGATCAGCTCATCGGCAGTCATCGCCTGCGCGCCCATCGCGACGAACGCGAGCGCGGCGAGGCCAAACCTCAATCGGATGGTCATTCGGTTCTCCCTGCGTGGATCTGCCGCCGCGGGCTGGAGCGCCGCTGTGCGGTACGGATGTTTGCACCCCGAGCGTATCGGATGGGCATCCGTCGCGCGATGGGCAGAAAGTCATGTCGTCGACGGAACCTGCTCCGCCGGCGCGGCGATCTCGCGGCGCTTCGCGGGCTCCGCTCCGTTCCGCGCGCCTGCTGCGCGCCGGCGCACCCATTCCGCGCAGCGATGTCCGAAGCGGATGCCGGGCGCCTCGACCCAGCGGTACACGCCATCCGCCACCGCGATCGTGAGCACGGCATTGACGATCAGGTAGACGCCGAGCGGCTGCGTGCGCCACCACGCGCCGGCCGGTTGGCGCAGCAACCACCACAGCAGCGGATAGAACACGATCGCATGGTACAGATAGATCGAATAGCTGATCCGGCCGAGCCAGTCGGTCAAACGTGTCTCGATGCGCAACCAGGAGATCCCGAGCAGGAACAGCCCGATCCCGAGCGCGTCCGCGATGACATAGTTGCGCGGGAACCCGAGCGCCCAGACCGCGGCGGCGGGAAAGATCAGCAGATGAAACGCCAGCAGTGCGAACAGCAGCCGGCGTTCCACTGCACGCGGCGGTGCGGCGCGCAGCATGCACTGGCGAACCAGCGTGCCGCACAGCATCAGCGACAGATGCAGGGCCAGGAATACCGGCAGGCGTGGCAGCGACAGGCCGAGCCAGATGCCGAACACGCTTGCCGCGTGCACGACGCCGAGGACCAGCGCGAGTGCGCCGATGCGCCGCGGATCGTGCAGGCTGTTGCCGAGGAACAGCACCACGCACAGCGCGTAGAACGCGAGTTCTACCAGCAGCGTCCAGTACACGCCGATCGCCGAAGGAATGCCGAGGACATCCTGCAGCAAGGTCAGGTTTACCAGCAGGTCCTTCGCGCCGAATGGAGATCCCCAAAGCCAGCAGGTGGCGAACGCCCCGAGCGGAACCGACAGCCAGTACGCCGGATAGATGCGGAACAACCGCTTCAGGAGGAAGCCGCGCACCGCTGCCGCCTGCCCATGGCGCAGGCCGAACGGCAGCACGAAACCGCTGATCAGGAAAAACACGACGACGCCGACCCGGCCGAACGCGAAGTCGCGTGCGATCCGGTACAGCCAGGGATCGGCTACCGGGCTCACGCCGCCGACCTTCACATACACCTGCGCGACATGCAGCCAGACCACGAGCAGCGCCGCGACCGCACGCAACGCATCGATGTAGCGCAGGCGCGCGGCGTCGGCAGGCGCGGGCAACGCGCTGCTCACAGCGTGACGCGACCGCGCAGCACGTCCCACAACATGACCCAGTCGCCGATGAAGCTGTACAACGGATGCCGGAACGTGGCCGGCCGGTTGTGCTCGAACGCGAAGTGGCCGAGCCAGGCGAAACCGTAGCCGAACAGCGGCGCCAGCCACAGCCAGCGTGCGTCGCGCGCGATCAGCGCGAGGCCGAGGGTCGCCAGCACCAACAGACTGCCGGCCACATGTAGGCGGCGGCAGTTCCGGTTGGAATGCTCGGAAAGGTAGAAGCGGTAGAACTCGCTGAAATTCATGCTGGCCGGTCTCGGCAATTCCGGTTCGCGAGGATAGCGCAGAGCGTGCGGCGCTACGCGCCTGCGCATCGTTTCAGCGCGCCGGCAGCGGAATGAACTCGCTCTCGCCCGGGACCTGGCCGAAGCGTTGCGCTAGCCAGTCCGCTTTCGCACGCTCGATGCGTTCGCGGCTCGAGGCGACGAAGTTCCACCACAGATGGCGCTCGCCATCCAGGCGCGCGCCACCGCAGAGCAACACGCGCGCCTCGCTCTCGGCAACGATCTCGATCGCGCCATCCGGTGCGAGCAGACACATGTGCTCGGCGGGCACGACCACGCCGCCGACCCGCACGGTTCCCGCGGCGACGTACAGCGCGCGCTCGTCGTGTTC
This sequence comes from Lysobacterales bacterium, assembly GCA_044445505.1. Lineage (GTDB taxonomy): Bacteria > Pseudomonadota > Gammaproteobacteria > Xanthomonadales > Rhodanobacteraceae > Dokdonella_A. The sequence continues at coordinate 2,055 of JBIODY010000097.1, read as the reverse complement.
TGCCGGCACGATCAACGTGCTGCCGGCGGCGAACCGCGCGTCGACATACAAGGTCGGCACGAACACGCGCACCGGCGAGCGCATGCCGAATGCGTGCCCGGCAATCACGGTCAGGCTCACGCCGGCGCGTTCTGACACCGGCAATGCGGCGGCCTCGTGATGGCGGAATTCCGGCTCGGTGTCTTCGTCGGCCAGCGGCAACGCGACCCAGGTCTGGATGCCATGCATGCGATGACCTGCGGCACGCTCCGTCGCTGGCGTGCGCTCCGAATGCACGATGCCCTTGCCTGCGGTCATCCAGTTCACGTCGCCGGGCCGGATTACCTGTTCATAGCCGAGGCTGTCGCGGTGGGTCAGCGCACCGTCATACAGATACGTGACCGTGGCGAGGCCGACATGCGGATGCGGGCGCACGTCGAGGCCGCGTCCGGGCGGCAGTTCGGCCGGCCCGATGTGGTCGAAAAACACGAACGGCCCGACGTTGCGACGCAGCAGCGAAGGCAGCAGCCGGCGCACCATGAAGCCGTCGCCGAGGTCGTGCAGGCGCGGCTCGATCAACATGGGGAAGTTGGCGGACATGCCTGCTCGCGCATCGATCGGGAGCAGCATGATGCCATCACCGCGGCTGGCGTGCTCTCCCGAAAGCAGAGCGGTCCGGATTGCGATAGCCTGCAGGTACCGGTCGCATCGCGTTGTTCGCAGGTATGGAAAGTCGATGAGCGATCGGCCGATCGCAATCGGCCGGTTGCGATCAGCTGGCGCGCAGCCATCGACAAGCCGTAGTTCCAGATTGAAGTACCAGGGAGCGTGCCCGATGAAGCAAATCAATTTGGCCATCGTGACCTGGCTGCTCGGCTGCGTTCTTCCGGTATTCGCGCAGGAGCAGCACTCACACCCGGCGCCGGAAAGACTGGGTATGGTTACATTCCCGACTTCGTGTGCGCCCAGTGTCCAATCGCGCTTTGAGCGCGCGGTCGCGCTGCTGCACTCATTCGCATACGCGGCCTCCGAAGAGGCGTTTCGGGCGGTCGCCGACGCCGATCCCAGCTGCGCACTGGCGCACTGGGGCATGTCGATGTCCTACTTTCACCAACTGTGGGCGCCGCCGGAGGGCGAGGAACTCCGCAAGGGGTCGGCAGAGATCGATCGTGCCCGACAACTCGGCACCGGCTCGATGCGCGAGCGGCAGTTCGTCGAAGCGGCGGCCGCGTACTATCGCGACTCGGATCACCTGCCCCCCGTGGTCAGGGCGAAGGCGTACGAGCAAGCCATGGCCGAGGTGGCGAAGCGCAATCCCGGCGATGCCGAAGCGCAGATCTTCTACGCGCTGGCCCTGATTGCGACTGCACCGCCAGCGGATCGGTCGCATGCCAATCAGAAGCGGGCGGCTGAAATCCTCGAGCCGCTGTTCCGCAGCCTGCCCCGGCACCCGGGCCTGGCGCATTACCTGATACATGCCTACGACAGCGCGGAGTTGGCGCCTCGTGGTCTGGCCGCTGCGCGCGCGTACTCGAAGATTGCGCCTTCGGCACCGCATGCATTGCACATGCCGTCGCATGTCTTCACCCGTCTGGGCTACTGGGACGACTCAATCGCATCGAATCGGGCCGCGCGTGCCGCTGCGCACGCCGAAGGCGACGTGGGTGAAGAGTTGCATGCAATGGACTACCTGACGTACGCATACCTGCAACGCGGACGCGACACGGACGCCGGGCGCGTCGTAGGCGATCTTCGCGCGATGAGCGGGCTTCCGCCCGCCCAATTCAAGGTGGACTATGCCGCGACCGCCATGCCGGTACGCCTTGCAGTCGAACGCCGGCAATGGGCCACTGCGGCTTCTCTTCAGCCGCTGCCGCAATCGGCACCTCACGTCGCCGCCATCGTCTACTGGGCTCGGGCGATCGGCCAGGCCCGCAGTGGACATCCGCAAGCGGCGCAAAGCGAACTCGTCAAGATCAATGCCTGTTTGCACCAGCTACAGTCGTCGGGAAATGCTTATTGGGCGATGCAGACGGAGGTACTGAGCGAAGAAGCGCAAGCCTGGATCCTGCAGGC
>JBIODY010000096.1:0-8076 GCA_044445505.1 Lysobacterales bacterium | reverse complement strand
GCGCCTGTTCATCCATGCCGAAGCCGACGCGATCGGCCGCTGCGGCTGGGCCATGCAGTGCCTGAAGCAGGCGATGCGCTGGGACGAGGAACGCTTCGGGCGCTGCTACGATCTCGACGTGTTCCATATCGTCGCGACCCATGATTTCACCATGGGTGCGATGGAGAATAAGGGTCTCAACATCTTCAACGCGAAGTACCTGCTCGCCGATCCCGGGCATGCGACCGACGACGACTATCGCCACGTGCTCGCGGTCATCGGCCACGAGTACTTCCACAACTGGAGCGGCAACCGGGTGACCTGCCGCGACTGGTTCCAGCTTTCCCTGAAGGAAGGCCTGACCGTGTATCGCGAGCAGGAATTCGAATCCGACCTCGCCTCGCGCACGCTGCGCCGCATCGAGGACGTGCGCGCGTTGTGGCGTGCGCAATTCGTCGAGGACGCGGGTCCGCTCGCCCACCCCGTGCGTCCGGACCGCTACAGCGAAATCAACAATTTCTATACCCCGACCGTCTATGAGAAAGGTGCGGAGATCGTGCGCATGCTCGGCGTCGTGCTCGGCGCCGGAGGCTTCCGGCGCGGGCTGGATCTGTATTTCGCGCGTCACGACGGCGGCGCGGCGACGGTCGAGGATTTCCTCGCCGCGCTCGGCGACGCGAACGACCGCGACCTGACGCCGTGGCTGGCCTGGTACGAACAGAGCGGCACGCCCGAGCTTCACGCAAGCACTCGCCATGATGCGCAGGCGCTGACCTTCGAGCTGCGGCTGACCCAGCGCACACCGGCGACGCCGGGGCAGCCGCGCAAGCGCGCGCTGCCGATTCCGGTCGTGATCGCGCTGCTCGACCCGAACGGCGATCCGCTGCCGCTGCACCTGGACGGTGAGGGCCTCGGCGACGCGAGCGAGCGCGTGCTGCTGCTCGAGGACGAAACCGCGGTGTTCCGCTTCATCGATATCGGCGCGCCGCCGACCGCTTCATTGCTGCGCGGCTACTCGGCGCCGGTGCGCCTGCGCCACGAACTCGCGGGCAGCGCCCTGGCCATGCAGCTGCGTCATGACAGCGACGGTTTCAATCGCTGGTTTGCCGCCGATGCCCTGGCGCGCCGCTTGTTCGCGCAGGCGCTGACCACAGGCCAGCCGGATGCTGCGCTGCTGGCGACCTGGACCGGCAGCCTCGACGCGATCCTGTGCGATCCACAGGTGGACCCCGCGCTCATTGCCGAGATCCTCACCGTCGCCGACGCCGGCTCGCTCGGCGACGGCCTCGCGGACATCGATCCGGAAGCCGTACACCAGGCGCGCGCGAAGGTCGAAACCGCACTCGCGATCGCGCTCGCCGACCCGCTGCTTGAAACCTGGCGCCGCCTCGACGCAGGCGATGGCACCGATCTCGCCGCGCAGGCGTGCCGGCGCTTGCGCAACACCTGTCTGGCTGCGCTGTGCCGCGCGGACCGACGCCATCTCGAACTCGCCCGGAAGCAGCATGCGCACGCGCGCAATCTCACCGACCGTCTCGCCACGCTCGGCGTGCTGCTGAGCCAGCGCGCGGAGGGCGCCGAAGCCGCGCTGGCGGATTTCGCGCAGGCCCATGCGGGCGATGTGCTGGTGCTCGACAAGTGGTTCGCGCTGCAGGCCACCGTGGCGGATCCGGCAACCCTGCTGCGCGTCGAAGCGCTGACCGCGCACCGCGCATTTCGCTGGACCAACCCGAACAATGTGCATGCGTTGCTGACCGCATTCGCGCAGCGCAATCCGCGCGCATTCCACCGCGCCGACGGCGCGGCCTACCGCTTCATCGCCGATGCGATCCTGAAGCTCGATGGCCTTACCCCGCAGGTGGCGGCGCGGATCGCGACCGCGTTCGGTGGCTGGCGCAACTACGAACCCGTGCGCCGCGCATTGATGCGCCGCGAACTCGAGTGCCTCGCCGCGCGCGCGGGCAGGTCTTCCGATCTTGCCGACATCGTCGAACGCAGCCTCGCCGATTGACGGGTCGCGCCGCATTGCCGTGGGCTTCAGCCACCACCGATCCCGGGCGCAGGACAACACCCAAAAAAAAGCCCGCCGATCGGCGGGCTCTTTCATGACAACGATGGGGCCTTGACCGCTAGCCGCGCTCGCCCGCGAGCTGATAGCCCTTCAAACGCGCCGCAAACTCGGCCAGGGTACGGATGCCGGTTGCTTCGGCCTCGCGGCACCATTCCTTGAGCGCATCGAGCATGCCTTCGGCATTGCGGCCGTTGCGTTCGGTCAGCGCGGCCAGGCGCGCACGGAATTCGCAGACCGTGCGTAGCTGCGGATGCTTGTCGGTGAACGCGGACAGGCGCTCGCGCGACGCGCCGTCCAGCCAGCGCCCGCCATTGCCGAGCGCGCGACGCAGCTTGCGCGGCAGCGCCTTGATGCCGGCGCCGGCGTTCGCCGCCTCGTCACGCAGGGTCGGTGCGATCACGCCGCGAAAATAGTCGCTCATCACGTGGAAGCGGTGCGAAAGCAGTGCCTTGACGGTATCTGCATCGGGCAGGCTCACGTTCGGGCGGATATCGAGCGTCGGCGCGACACGCAGCACCTTGGACAGGCCGAATACCCCGAACATGCGGATCGCCGCCCAGCCGATGTCGAACTCGAACTTGCGCAGCGCGAACTTCGCCGAGCTCGGAAACGCATGATGGTTGTTGTGCAGTTCTTCGCCACCGATCCATACGCCCCATGGCGCCAGGTTCGTCGAGGTGTCGGCCGACTCGAAGTTGCGATAACCCCACCAGTGACCGACGCCGTTGACGAAACCGGCCGCCCAGAATGGAATCCACATCATCTGAATCGCCCACAACGCCACGCCGACGGAACCGAACAGGGCGGCATCGATGATCAGCATCAGGGTCGGACCCCAATACGGGTGCGCGCTGTACAGGGTGCGCTCGATCCAGTCCTCGGGCGTACCGCGGCCGTACTTTTCCATGTCGTCGGCGTTCTCGCTGGCATCGCGATACAGCCCGACGCCGTCCCAGAACACCTTCTTGATCCCGTAGATCTGCGGGCTGTGCGGGTCCTCGGCGGTTTCCACCTTGGCGTGATGCTTGCGGTGGATCGCGACCCATTCCTTGGTGACCATGCCGGTGGTCAACCATGACCAGAAACGGAAGAAGTGCGCGAGGAGCGGATGGAAATCGACGCCGCGATGGGTCTGGCTGCGGTGCAGGTACAGGGTCACCGTGAAGATCGTGAGCTGGGTGACGACCAGCACGAATACGATCCAGGTGCCCCAGGAAGCCTGGGTCAGCCCGCGTGAAACGAAGGAAATGACGGAATCGAGCATGGGAATCGACAGTACGACCGTGAGAGTGAAGTGACTATACGCGTCCTTGAATGGTGCTTCCATCGACTTTGTCAAGCTTTCGGGCACTGTGCGGCCTGGCTGTTCATTCACGAACACGGCGATGAGGCTGGCGGCGGCGGCGCGGCGCTTGCCCGCGAGGCCCCTGAACCGGAACAATCGCGGCCTGTGACTCCGCCTGCCTCCTTGCTCGACCTCGACCACGTCAGCCGCCGCCTCGCCGGCCGCAACGTCGTGCGCGACCTGAACCTGAACATCGCACGCGGCGAGGTGCTCGGCCTGCTCGGCGTCAATGGCGCCGGCAAGACCACGACGCTACGCATGATCGCCGGGGTACTCGCCCCGAGCACCGGCACGGTGCGGCTGGACGGCGCCGATCTGCACGAACAAGCGGAGTCCGCGCGCCGCCGCATCGGCTACCTGCCGGAAACGCCACCGCTGCATGCAGAGTTGACTGTCGAGGAGTTCCTGCGCTTCTGCGCGCGCCTGCGCGGACTCGCGCGCGCCGCCGTCGCCGGCGCGGTCGCGCGCACGCTCGAACATTGCGAACTCGGCGAGGTGCGGCGTCGGCCGATCGCTACCTTGTCGAAAGGCTTTCGCCAGCGCGTCGGCCTCGCCCAGGCGATCCTGCATGAGCCGGACCTGGTCGTGCTCGACGAACCGGCCTCGGGCCTGGATCCGGTGCAGGCGATGAAGTTGCGCGAAATCGTGCGCGGTCTCGGCCGCGAGCATGCCGTCGTGCTCTCCACGCATGTGCTGCCGGACGTGCTCGCATGTTGCGACCGGGTCGCGATCCTGCACCAGGGCGAGCTGCGCCATACCGGGCCAACGCGCGCGGACGCCGACGCCGGTGACTTGCGTGTCGGCGTCGCCAGGCCATTGCGCGTCGACGACTGGCGCGCGTTGCCGATGGTCGCCACGGCCGAGCCGATCGATGCGTTGCATTGGCGGCTGCGGCTGGAACCGGATGCGACCGTCGCGGCGCTCGCCGTCGCGATCGTCGAGCGCGGCTTCGATCTGGTCGAACTGCAGCCCGGACACGGCTCGCTGGAGCAGACCTTCCTCGCGATCGCGGCTGGCGACGCACCGGCGGCGGCCGCATGAGCGCAACCGCGTTGATCGCGCGCCACGAATGGCGTCGCCTCGCTGTGCAGCCGTTCGCATGGATGCTGGCCGCGGTCGTCGTCGCGCTGATGGCCTGGCAGTTCCTGCTCTCGCTGCAGGGCTATCTCGATCTCGCGCCAAAGCTCGGCGGCATCAAGAACGCGCCCGGGGTGACCGATCTGGTCGCGATTCCGCTGCTGCGCAGCTTCGGCAACCTGCTGGTGCTGCTGGTGCCGTTGGTCACGATGCGCACGATCGCCGGCGAGCGCCGCGCGGCGACGCTGCCGCTGCTGCTCGCAAGCGGCATCGGCAACTCGCGCATCGTGCTCGGCAAGTATCTCGGTGCGTTGGGATTCGTGCTTGCCCTGCTCGCGCTGGTCGCGCTGATGCCGCTTGCACTCGGATTCGGCACCCATCTGGACATCGGCAAGATCGCCGCGGCCCTGCTCGGCTTGGCGCTGTTCGCCGCCGCACTGACTGCGATCGGCGTCGTCTGTTCGGCCTGGGCCGCGCAACCCGCGCTGGCCGCCGCCGCGGCGCTCGCGATCAGCAGCCTGCTCGCGGTCGTCGACGCCGGGGCGCGCCTGCAGGGCATAGTCAACAGCGGCATCAACTACCTCGCGCTGCCGACCCATCTCGAACCGTTCTTCCGTGGTCTCGTCGCCAGCGTGGACATGGTCTACTTCGTATTGGTCGCGGCCGTCGCGCTGGCGCTGGCTTCGCGCCGCATCGACGCCTTGCGCTCCGGGGCCGACTGATGGCCGGGCGCTTCGGCAACGCGCTGCATGCGCTGCTGGTGATCGCGGCTGCGATCGCGATCGCGTTCCTGAGCACGCGCTTCGGTTTCAACCGCGACTGGAGCCATGCGCACAGCGCGAGTCTCGGTCCGGCATCGGTCGCACTGCTGAAGACGCTGGACGCGCCGGTCGAAGTGGTCAGCTATGCGCGCAAGCAGGGCGGCTTGCGCGCGGTGATCGCGGATTTCGTAGAGCGCTATCGCCGGGTCAGGCCGGATCTGTCGTTGCGCTTCGTCGATCCCGATGCGGATCCGAATGCAATGCGCGCGGGGGGCGTGCGAGTCGATGGCGAGATGGACATCCACTACCGGGACCGCAGCGAACGATTGAAGGTCCTGAGCGAGGCGGAGTTCTCGAACGTGCTGCTGCGCCTTTCGCGCCGGCACGAACGCATCGTCGCGTTCCTCGAAGGCGAGGGTGAGCGCCAGCCGCTCGGCAAGGCGAATGCGGATCTCGGCCAGTTCGTCGCGACCCTTGCCGACCGCGGCCTGCGCGTGGTGCCGCTGCCGCTTGCGAACACCGGCAAGGTGCCGCAGAACACCGACCTTGTCGTCATTGCCGATCCGCAGGTCAAGCTCCCGGCGGCGGTCGCCGCCGAGCTGGTCGACTACGTCGATCGCGGCGGCGCCCTGCTCTGGCTGACCGAGCCGAACGAGCCCGCAGCGGAGCAAGGCGGAGGCCTCGATGCGCTTGCGAATGCGCTCGGGGTGCGCGCATTGCCCGGCACGGTCGTCGACGGCAGCGGCCAGGCGTTCGGCCTCGGCGATCCGAGTTTCGTCGCGCTCGATCGCTATCCGCCGCACGCGATCACCAAGGACTTCGTGCTGACGACGCTGTTTCCGCAACCGGCCGCGCTCGCGAAGCTTTCCGATTCGCGCTGGGCCGCGAGTTCGATCCTGCGCTCGAGCGACAAGTCGTGGAACGAGACCGGGCCGATCCCGAAGGCCGGCGAAGCCGCCGACACGATCCGCCAGGACGCCGACGCCGGCGAGATTCCCGGGCCGCTCGATCTCGGTTTCGCGCTGACCCGCGTGTCGCCGCGGCCGGACCGGCGCGAGCAGCGGGTGGCCGTGATCGGCGATGGCGATTTCCTCTCGAACAGCTTCCTCGGCAACGGCGGCAATCGCGAATTCGGCCAGCGCGTATTCGACTGGCTGCTCGGCGACGACGCCCAGATCGCGGTCGCGGACAGCAGCGCGCCGGATCGCGAACTGGCGCTTTCGCAAGCCGCACTGACCGCGCTGGCGCTCGCGTTCCTGGTCGCGCTGCCGCTGCTGCTCGCAGCAAGCGGCGGGCTGATATGGTGGCGCCGTCGCCGCCGCTGACAAGGTGCTGAGAATTCTTTTCGGCAGCTCGTGGCGCGACGGGAGGAGATCGTCATGAAACGCCGCGCGCGCACCCTCGTGTTCCTGCTGGCCGCGGTTGCCCTGCTCGGCGCGGCGGTGTTCGCGGAGCTTCGCCACGAGCAGACCCTCGCGTTCGATCCGTTGACCCTGCTCGACCCGGCCGCGGTGCGCGTGCTGGCAGTCAGCTGCAACGCCTGCAGGACGCGGCGCTTCGAGAAGGTCGAAGGCCATTGGCAGATGCGCGAACCGTTCCAGCAGCCGGCCGACGATGCCGCGGTCGACAAGCTCGCCGCGATCGCGCGCGCGTCGGTGCGCTTCCGCCATGCGGCCGGCGAGCTGGATGCGAAGAAGCTCGGCCTCGATCCGCCGCAGGCGACCTTGCAATTGGACACGACGACGTTGCGGTTCGGCACCACCGACGCGCTGCACGGCGATCGCTATGTGCAAGCCGGCGGCTCCATCGCGCTGGTGCCGGATCGCTTCAGCGCTTTGCTGTTCGCGGCGCCGGAGAACGAGCTGGCCAGGCCGCCGGCGATGCCCAACGTTACAGGCCACTAGCAGTGCCTGAATTGCCCGAAGTCGAGACCACGCGTCGCGGTCTCGAGCCGCACCTGATCGGTCGCCGCGTGGTCGCGCTCGATATCCGCCAGCCGATGCTGCGCTGGCCGATCGCGCGCGAACTGCGCGCGCATCTGCCGGGTCAGCGCATCGAGGGTGTGGAGCGCCGGGCGAAATACCTGCTGGTGCACACCGCGCCCGGCAGCGCGCTGCTGCATCTGGGCATGTCCGGCTCGTTGCGCGTGTTGCCGGCGGACACGCCGATCGGCGCGCACGATCATGTCGACTGGCGCCTCGATTCCGGTCGGGTGCTGCGCTATACCGATCCGCGCCGCTTCGGCTGCCAACTCTGGCAGCCGCACGGCGAAATTCATCCATTGCTCGCCGGCCTCGGGCCCGAGCCGTTGTCCGACGCGTTTGACGGCGACCATTTATGGCTGCGTTCGCGCGGCCGCGGCGCGGCGGTGAAGGTGTTGTTGATGGATCAGGCGATCGTCGTCGGCGTCGGCAACATCTATGCGGCGGAGGCGCTGTTCGCAGCCGGCATCCATCCGAAGCGCGCGGCAGGTTCGGTTTCGCGCGCGCGTTACGCGCGTCTGGCCGAGGAGGTGAAACGCATCCTAACCCACGCGATCACGCGCGGCGGCACGACCTTGCGCGACTTCATCAGCCCGGACAGCGCGCCCGGTTATTTCGAGCAGGAGTTGTTCGTGTACGGACGCGACGGCGAGCCGTGCCGGGTTTGCGGCACGCCGATCCGCGCAGTCACGCTCGGCCAGCGCTCGACATTTTATTGCGCGCGTTGCCAGCGCTAAGGAAGGTCTGAACAAGTCAAAGCCCGTCATTCCGGCGAAAGCCGGAATCCAGTGTTGTCAACGCGTTACAAAGGCGCTTGATCCCGGCCTTCGCCGGGATGACGGCCTGTTCGGAGGTTCCTTG
>JBIODY010000095.1:0-8093 GCA_044445505.1 Lysobacterales bacterium | reverse complement strand
TTTCCTTGCGCCTTTCCGGCAAGGACCATCGGCCCTGTCGCGAGGCGCCGCCGTGACTGCGCGGAATGCGCCAGAAGCACCCCCTCCCGCGTTCGCCACCTTCCCCCGCGGCGCAGGGGAAGCACCAGCAAGTATCGATGCACCCGTTGCCCCTCCCCCGGCGCAGCGGGGGAAGGTCGAAGCCGCCGTCCGGCGGCTGAGGGGAGGGCGGAAGGGGGCGCTCTTCACGTAGTGGTCAACGCGAGGCGAGATACTCATGCCGTCGGCACCTGGACCAGCACCGACCGCCCACGCCGCGCCAGCACCCATTCCGAAAACCGCTCCATGTACAGATAAATGACCGGCGTTGTATACAAAGTCACCAGTTGCGACAACAGCAGGCCGCCGACGATCGAGACGCCGAGCGGGCGGCGCAGTTCCGCGCCGATGCCGTTGCCGAGCGCGAGCGGCAGCGCACCGAGCAGGGCCGCGGCGGTGGTCATCATGATCGGTCGGAAGCGCAGCAGGCAGGCGCGCCGGATCGCGTCGTGCGCGTTCATGCCCTTGCGGCGCGCCTCGATCGCAAAATCGATCATCATGATCGCGTTCTTCTTGACGATGCCGATCAGCAGCACGATGCCGACGATGCCGTCGACCGACAGGCTCATGCCGAACAGCATCAGCGCAAGCAGCGCGCCGACGCCGGCCGGCGGCAGGGTCGAGATGATCGTCAACGGATGGATATAGCTCTCGTAGAGCACGCCGAGCACGATATAGATCACGACGATCGCGGCGAGCAGCAGCAGTACTTCGTCCCCCAGTGAAGCGGAGAATTCGGCGGCCTTGCCGATGAATTCGCCGCGCACCTGCGGCGGCAATTTCATCTCTGCCTCGACGCTGCGGATCGCCTCGACGGCCTGCGACAGCGAATAGCCCGCTGCGAGGTTGAACGAGATCGTGACCGCCGACAGCTGGTTCTGGTGGCTGACCACCAGCGGCGCATTGCCGACTTTCGCGGTGGCGAGCGTCGACAGCGGAATCGTGCCTCCGCCGCCGAGCGGAATCCCGGTGTTGCCGATGCCGACGCCGGTCGAGGTCGAGGAGTTCGAGGATTTCACCTGGCCGTACCCGGTCGCGTTGCTGCCGATCAGCGCGCCGCTGCCGTTGCTGCGCACGCTGAGCTTGTCGAGCAGGTCGGCGCTGTTGCGGAACTGCGGCGCGACTTCGAGCACGACCCGGTACTGGTTGAGCTGGGTGAAGATGGTCGAGATCTGGCGCTGGCCGAACGCATCGTAGAGTGTGTCGTCGATGGTCTGCACCGGCACGCCGAGACGGCTCGCCTTGTCGCGGTCGATGTCGAGCTGCAGCGCGTTGCCCTTGTCGGCGAGGTTGTTGCCGACATCGGCGAGTTCGCGGCGCGCGCGCAACGCCTCGGTCATGCGCGTCGCATACCCGGAGAGCTCGGCCACATTCACGTCGGACAGCGCGTACTGGTATTCGGTGGCCGAGACGCGGCTGTCGAGGGTGATGTCCTGCACCGGCTTCAGATACAGCGCGACGCCCGGAATTCCGGCGGCGGCCTGCTGCAGGCGCGGCAGCACGCGGTCGAGCCCTTCGCGTGCGCCGCGATCCTTGAGCACGATGCTGAGCTGGCCCTGGTTCAGGGTCGGATTGATCGAGCCGGCACCGATGAACGCGGCGACGCCGGCGACCGCAGGATCCTTGTGCAACGCATCGGCGACGGCTTTGGTGCGTTCCTCCATCGCCGGGAACGCGATGTTGTCGTCGGCCTGCACGACGCCGGTGACCAGGCCGGTGTCCTGTTCGGGCAGCAGGCCCTTCGGGATCGCGATGTACAGCAGCACCGTGACAACGACTGAAATCGACGCGACCAGCATGGTCAGGCGCTGGTGCGCGAACACCCAGTCGAGGCTGCGCGCATACGCCTCGACCGTGCGCGACCACACCGTGCGCCGGCCCGCCGCGGCATGCCGCTCGTGCGCGTCGTCGCCCTCCGGCAGCTGGTCGGGCTTGAGCAGGTACGCGCACATCATCGGAGTCAGGGTCAACGACACCAGCATCGAGATCGTCACCGCGATCGTCAGCACCCAGGCGAATTCGTGGAACAGGCGGCCGGTCACGCCCGGCATCAGCAGCAGCGGCAGGAACACCGCGATCAGCGACACGGTCAGCGACAGCACGGTGAAGCCGATCTCCTTCGCGCCGACCTCGGCAGCCTGCTTGCCGCTCATGCCCTGTTCGATGTAGCGCACGATGTTCTCGATCATCACAATCGCATCGTCTACGACGAAGCCGGTGGCGACGGTCAGCGCCATCAGCGACAGGTTGTCGAGCGACATGCCCGCGAACGCCATCACGCCGAACGTGCCCATCAGCGACAGCGGCACGGCGACCGAGGGAATCACCGTCGCCCACAGCCGGCGCAGGAACACGAAGATCACCGCGACGACCAGGAAGATCGTCAGCAGCAGGGTGAACTGCACGTCGCGCACCGAAGCGCGGATCGTGATCGTGCGGTCCGCGAACACGCCGAGCTTGACATCGGCCGGCAGCACGCTGCGCAGCTCCGGCAAGGTCGCGCGCAGGCGCGCGACGGTATCGACGATGTTCGCGCCGGGCTGGCGGCGAATGTCGAGCAATACCGCCGGCTTGCCGTTCGCCCACGCGGCGAGCTGGTCGTTCTCGACGCCATCGACGACATCGGCGACATCGGCCAGGCGCACCGGCGCGTTGTTCTTGTAGCTGATGATCGTGTTGCGGTATTCGAGCGCGTCGGACAACTGGTCGTTGGTGCCGATCGAATAGGTCTGCACCGCGCCGTTCAAGGTGCCCTTGGCCGCATTGACGTTGGCCTGGGTCAGCGAACTGCGCACGTCCTCCAGGGTCAGGCCGAGGTTGCCGAGCTGCGCCGGATTCACCTGCACGCGTACCGCCGGGCGCACGTTGCCGGCGATCGAGACCAGGCCGACGCCGCTGACCTGCGCAAGCTTCTGCGCGAGGATCGAGTCGGCATAGTTGTTGACCTCGCGCAGCGGCAGCGTGTCCGAGGTCATGACCAGGGTCAGGATCGGCGCATCGGCAGGATTCACCCGGTTGTAGACCGGCGGATACGGCAGGCTGCCGGGCAGGCGCGCCGTGCGCAATGCGGACTGGACGTCCTGCGCGGCGACATCGATGTCGCGATCCATCGCGAACTGCAGCACGATCGTCGACAGGCCGGCCGAGCTGTCCGAACTCATCATGGTGATGCCGGAGATCTGGCCGAGCTGGCGCTCCAGCGGCGTCGTGACCAGGGTCGCGATCGTGGACGCGCTGGCGCCTGGATACTGCGTGGTCACGACCAGGCTCGGCGCGTCTATCTCCGGCAGCGCCGACACCGGCAGCTCGCGATAGCCGAGGATACCGAGCAGCAGCACCGCAACCATCAGCAGCGAGGTCGCGATCGGGCGGCGGATGAAGAGTGAGGAAAATCCCATCGGGGCGTTCAGCTGAAGTGAGGCCGGGCGCAAATGCAAAGTTGCGAAGGAGGCGCCATCATTCTCCTCGTCATTCGGCGAAAGCCGGAATCCATTTTGCTTCTTAAACGGGAGCCAAGATCAAGATGGAACCCGGCCTTCGCCGGGATGACGCTTTGTTCAGAGGTTCCGCAAATCAATGCCTTCCGCCGCGCCCGCGTGCGCCCTGCTGCGCCGCCGCCTTCTTGATCTCCTCGGGCGTGGGCGCCTTCGGTACCTCGCCCGGCGCGAGCGGTATGACCTTGGCGCCCGGCTTCAGGCGGAACTGGCCTTCGGTGACGACCTTGTCGCCGGCATTCAGACCGCTGCCGATCAGCATGTGGGTGTCGTCGGCCTGGCCCGCAGTCTGCACCGGCTGCATCTTCACCGTATTGTCGGACCCGAGCAGATACACGTAGTCGCCGTCCGGACCGCGCTGCACCGCCTGGGTCGGCGCCACCAGACCGTTCTTGACCGTGCGCAGCTGCATGCGCACGTTCACGAACTGGCCCGGCCAGAGCTCGCCCTTCGCGTTCGGGAATTCGGATTTCAGCTTGAACGTGCTGGTGCTGACGTCGATCTGGTTGTCGATAACCTTGAGCACGCCGTCGCCGCTGAGCACGTGGCTGTCGCTGCGGTCGAGCGCGGCGACGGGCAGCGGCGCTCCGGCTTGCGCAGCGCGCACGTCGCCGAGATTCTGCGCCGGCAGGGTGAACATCACGTTGATCGGATGGATCTGGGTCAGCACGACGAGTCCGGTGCTGCCATTGGCCTGTATGAGATTGCCGACGTCGACCTGGCGGATGCCGGCGATGCCGGTGATCGGCGCGACAATCCGGGTGTAACCGAGCTGCGTCCGCGCGCTCGACGCGGCGGCCTCATCGGCCGCGACCAGCGCCTGCTGCTGGCGCACGGTCTGGCGCTGATTTTCCAGATCCTGTGCCGACACGAAATGCTTGACGATCAGTTCCTCGTAGCGCGCCAGCGTGCTCTGCGAAGCGCTCAGCTGCGCCGCGTCCTGCTTCTTCTTCGCTTCGGTCTGCTCGAGCGCGGCCTGATAAGTGCGCGGGTCGATTTCCGCAATCAGCGCACCTTGCTCGATTTCCTCGCCTTCGTTGAAATGCAGCGCCTTGAGCTGGCCGCTGACCTGGGCATTGACGGTAACCGTGTTCAGCGCCTGCACCGTGCCGAGCGCGTTCAGATAGACCGGTACGTCCTGGGTGGTCGCCGCGACGACCGTGACCGGCACCGGCGCGGTGTCCGCATCCGCATGCGCCGCGTCGGCGCCCGGAGCACGGTTGTGCCACCAGCGCCACCCGAGTACGCCGAGGATCAGCACGATGACGATGACGAGCGCGAGTTTCCAGCGCGACATGGGACGGTCCTTGGCGATCGGGGTCAACGGCCTGCATCCGAAGAACGTGGATGCAAGGCTAGCAGCAGCACATGCAACACGGGGTTTCCACGGCGTAAAGTGTCCTTACACGGGCTATCGACCGCTCCGGCTTTGACGCGAACGCCGCGGCCGAGTTCCGTTGCGACCGCCCTTGCATGCGGCAGGCGCGGCGCCATCTGAAAGCGCACGGCAGGAAGCGCGGTCTGTGGATCCGGCGCGAGTTCGCGCCACGGTTCGGCCACGCGCCAGCGCGGAATCCGCCTCGCGGAAGGAGCAGCCATGAACAACGTTTGCGACATTCCCGGCGCCAGCCTTGCCATCGATCGTTCGGGCTTTCCGCAGCCGCTGCTCGATCCGCCAGCCGACGCCGCCGTGCGCGAGCAGCTCGCGGTTCTCGCGGGCGGCTGCTTCTGGTGCGTCGAGGCAGTCTATCGCGAACTCGACGGCGTGCTCGGCGTGACCTCGGGCTACAGCGGCGGCGATGCCGCGGCCGCGGATTACGAGCGCGTCTGCAGCGGCGCGACCGATCATGCCGAGGCAGTCGCGATCCGTTTCGATCCGCACCGGATCAGCTACGGCGAATTGCTCAAGGTGTTCTTCGCTGCCGCGCACGACCCGACCCAGGTCGACCGCCAAGGCAACGATCGCGGCCGCCAGTACCGTTCGGTGATCTTCGCCGCGGACGCGGCGCAACGCGACGTCGCCACTGCCTACATCCGCCAGTTGAATGACGCCGGGGCGTTCAGCGCGCCGATCGCGACCGAGGTCGTTGCCCTCGAAGCATTCCACGACGCCGAGCGCCATCACCAGGACTATGCCGCGCAGCATCCGGAGCAGGCGTACATCGTCGCGGTCGCCGCGCCGAAAGTCGCCAAGCTGCGCAAGCACTTCGGCGAGCTGCTGAAGCAGGACGTGCGCGCCGGGATGCGCCGCGGAGAATCGACATGACCCAGCCCGCCAGCGCCGCGCCGCGTTCGGCCAGCGGCTACGACCTGACTGCGCCGTCCGCGCAGGAACGTGAACGCCTGGCCGCGCGTCTGACCCCCGAGCAGCGCCGCGTGCTGATCGACCACGGCACCGAACCACCGTTCTGCGGCGGCCTGCTCGACGAGCACGGCAGCGGCGTGTTCGCCTGCCGCCTGTGCGGCCTGCCGCTGTTCCGTTCGATCGCGAAGTTCGCATCCGGCACCGGCTGGCCGAGCTTCTACGAGCCGTTCGATCCGGCGCACGTGCGCGAGATCCGCGATGTCAGCCACGGCATGGTCCGCACCGAAATCCGCTGCGCGCGCTGCGACAGCCACCTCGGCCACGTGTTTCCGGACGGACCGCCGCCGGGCGGCAGCCGCTATTGCATGAATGCGGCGGCGCTGGAGTTCGTCGGCGAAAACTGAGCGGCGATGCGCGGCGTCTATTGCGCTGCCTTGCGGACTCCTGCATAGCCCTTGACCGCTGCAACCACGAGCGGCACCGCTCCGAACAGGATGAACACCAGATCGCCGGGCAGGCGCATCCACTCGATCGCCCGCGCGCGCGGACTGCCGATGTAGTCGAGGCTGCGCGCATGCCAGTAGCCGTTCTGCACGACGTCCCAGATCTGCAGCACGCCGCTCGGGAACAGGCTCAGGCCGATCATCATCGCCAGACCCGCATTGGTGCCCCAGAACGCGACCTTGACGTACTTCTCGATGCCCGGCCAGCGCTCGTCCGTGCTGGTCTGGCGCAGCACGAACACCATCAGCGCGATCGCCAGCATGCCGAACACGCCCATCAGCGCGGCGTGGCCGTGGGTCGGCGTCATCTGGGTGCCCACTTCGTAGTAGCTGACGATCGGCAGGTTGATCAGGAAGCCGAACATGCCGGCGCCGACGAAGTTCCAGAAACCGACCGCCATCAGGAAGTAGAACGTCCACTTGTGCGGGACCGCGATCGCCTTGCCACAGACGTCGCAGTCGCCACGCGTGGTGCGCACGAAATCCCAGGCGTCGAGGGTCAGCAGGGTCAGCGGCACGACTTCGAGCACCGAGAACATCGCCGACATCGCCATGTTGATATTGGTGTGGCCGGTGAAATACCAGTGGTGCCCGGTGCCGATCAGCCCACCGAGAAAATACAGGATCGCGTCGAGATAGATCACGCGCAACGCGACATTGCGGCGGGTCAGGCCGAGTTGATAGAAGGTCAGCGCGACCACCGTGGTCGCGAAGAATTCGAAGAAGCCCTCGACCCACAGATGGATGATCCAGAAACGCCAGGTGTCGACCACGGTGTAGTTGGTCCTGGCGCCATAGAACAACGCCGGAATGTAGAACACCGGGATCGCCAACGCCGCGAACAGGAACATCCTCGCGAGCGGCCGCGCCGCCGAATGAGCGACCACGCCCGGTCGCGCCAGAGTCCACAGGATCGCGAACCAGACCAGCAGCCCGATCACCAGCAGGTACTGCCAGATCCGGCCGAGCTCCAGATATTCCCAGCCCTGGTTGCCAAGCCAGAACCACCATTGGCCGAGCAGTTGCGAGAGGCCGAGCCATTCGCCGAGCAGGCTGCCGCCGATCACGACCGCGAACGCGACGAACAGCACATTGACCCAGCCGGCGAACCAGCGCGGCTCGTCGGCGCGCAGCGAGCGGCCGAGGAACAACGCGGCGGCGACGTACGCGGTTGCGATCCAGAAGATCGCCGTCTGCAGATGCCAGATCCGCATCAGGTTGCTGGGGAAGATCTTTTCCAGCTGGATTCCATAGAAGCTGCGGGGATCCGCGCGAGAGTGCGCGACGGCGCCGCCGACCAGGGTCTGGGCGAGGAACAGCAACGCGACCACCACGAAAAACTTCACCAGCGCGCGTTGTCCGGGACTCGGCTCGCCCGCAAGCAGATGCGGGTGGATGTGATGGCCGCGGCTGATCCAGCCGAGGTAATCGAACTTTCCGAACGCAAGCAATACCGCGGCGATGCCGGCCAGCAGCACGAGCAGACTCAGGGCGCTCCACAACAGCGCGCCCGGCGTCGGCAGGTTGCCGACGGTCGGGTCGTACGGAAAATTGTTGGTGTAGGAATACTCCGTGCCGGGGCGTTTGGCGACCGACGCCCATGCGGCCCAGGTGACGAACGCGGTGAACTGGCGCAATTCGGCCGGATCGCTGATCAGGTCGGGCGCGAGGCCACCGTTGCGCGCGGGGTCGTGGAAGTAGTCTGTCCACACC
>JBIODY010000094.1:0-8142 GCA_044445505.1 Lysobacterales bacterium | reverse complement strand
CTCTTGATCTTCTAGACGGCAAGAGCGCCCCCTTCAGCCCTGCGGGCAGCTTCCCCCGCTGCGCGGGGAAGCGAAAGCGACTATCCGGGTTTCTCAGCGCGCGACGACCGCGTTGCATTGCACTTCCCCGTGCCCGTGCCCGTGCGCGAGTCGGAGAGCGGAGTCGAGGTTTTCCTTCTCCTGCACAGCGGGGGAAGGTGCCGAAGGCGGAAGGGGGCGCTTTTGCTCGGAGTTGACGATAAATTCCCAATAGTATGAGGCACCACACCAAACGCCTTCTCTCATGACTGCACTTGCACCCGACGAGTGGCAGGCGCTGGCGTTGAGCCTGCGCGTCGGCGTGCTCAGCGTGATCGGCGCACTGCCGCTCGCGCTCGCGCTCGCCTGGCTGCTTTCGCGCAAGCGTTTTCCAGGACGTCTGCTGCTGGAAGCGCTGCTGTTCCTGCCGTTGATCCTGCCGCCGGTGGTGACCGGCTATGCGTTGCTCGCGCTGTTCGGCACGCACGGACCGCTCGGCCGCGCGCTGGGCGCGCTCGGCATCGTCGTTGCGTTCCGCTGGACCGGTGCGGTGATCGCGGCTGCGATCATGGGCTTCCCGCTGCTGGTGCTGGCGATCCGGGTCGCGTTCGACAACGTCGACCGCCACCTCGAGTCCGCCGCGGAAACGCTCGGCGCGCGCGCGTGGCGGCGTTTCATCACGATCACCCTGCCGTTGTCGCTGCGCGGTATCGCGGCCGGTTGCGTGCTTGCGTTCGCGCGCGCGTTCGGCGAGTTCGGTGCGACGATCAGTTTCGTCTCGAACATCCCGGGCGAGACCCGCACCCTGCCGATCGCGATCTACGAACTGCTGAATACGCCGGGGGGCATGCCCGGCGTGCACCGGCTGGCGATCGTTTCGTTGCTGGTCGCGTTCGCGGCGGCGGCGGGTGCCGCCGTGATCGCCGGCGGTGCGCCGTGGCGGAGATCGCAACGTGATTGAATTGAGCTTGCGACACGCGTTTGCCGATCTCGACCTCGATCTCGCGTTCCGTTCCGACGCGCGCACGCTCGCGTTGTTCGGCAACTCCGGCGCCGGCAAGACCAGCGCACTGAACGCGATCGCCGGATTGCTGACGCCGCAGTCCGGCCGCATCGCGATCGACGGCGAACTGCTGCTCGACACCGCGCGCGGCGTCGACATGCCGGTATCGGCGCGCCGCATCGGCTACGTGTTCCAGGACGGTCGGCTGTTCCCGCACCTGAGCGTGCGCCACAACCTGCTGTACGGCACACCCGCCCGTGGCGCGCGCAACGGCATCGACTTCACGACGATCGTCGACCTGCTCGAACTTGGCAGCCTGCTCGAGCGCCATCCGAAGACCCTTTCCGGCGGCGAGCGCCAGCGCGCCGCGATCGGCCGCGCCCTGCTCGCGAATCCGCGCGCACTGCTGCTCGACGAGCCGCTGACCGGGTTGCACGCCGAGGCGCGTGCGCAGGTACTCGACTACCTGCGCACGCTGAAACGCGAGTTGCGCGTATTCACCGTGCTGGTCACCCACCATGCGGACGAGGTCGGCGCGCTTGCCGACGAAGTCGTGCGCATGGGCGCCGGACGCATCCTGCGCCAGGTGCCGATCGCAGAGTTCATCGCGCGCCGGAAGAACCCGGCAACAGCGGCGGACACGGATCGACCCGGATAAAGCGCAGGGAGACGGGTCATCGCGTTGCCCCGGGCTCGAACCGGACCACCCGTCACCCGAAACTTTGCGGCGCGGCGCGGCGTTGGTTAGGCTAGGCGTCCGCTTCGAACGATCGTTTGAGACTCGCCATGACCCTGCGCCATGTTCTCGCGGCACTCGCCATCACGTTCCTCATGACTGCCTGCGGCGGCGGCCCGGTCAGGAAGGTGCACCCGTCGACGTCGAGCATCCAGC
Source organism: Lysobacterales bacterium (assembly GCA_044445505.1). Taxonomy (GTDB): domain Bacteria; phylum Pseudomonadota; class Gammaproteobacteria; order Xanthomonadales; family Rhodanobacteraceae; genus Dokdonella_A. Next base: position 6,229 of record JBIODY010000094.1, on the reverse strand, counting down.
AGCTCGCGGTGCAGGCGGATGGCAGCTGGAAGATCACCTTGCGCATCGAGAATTTCAGTACGTTCCCGATGCACTACAGCGCGCTCGACGCGAAGCTCGGCATCGACGGCAAGCAAGCCGGCGAGATTCACGCCAAACCGGACATGGACATCGTCGGCAACAGCGGCGACGTGATCGAGGCGACCCTCGTCCCTGCGCTCAAGTTGCCGGCGAGTGGCGACTTCGCCTACCAGCTGAAGGGGACTATCGCGACCAGCGAACCGAAGGAACGCTTCGAGTTCGACAAGTCGAGCCGGTTGTCGCCGGTGCCGGGAGTCGCGAACACGTATCGCTGAGCGTTCGACACCGCGCGTTTGCTTTCAGCCCGGCGGAAGCCGGAATCCACTTTGATCTTCACGGCGAAAAATGGATTCCGGCTTGCGCCGGATTGACGACAAGGAATCGTCCACAGAACGCGAATCTCGACATCGTCATCGGAGAATCCCATGAGCCGCTACACCGCCCCACTCGCCGACCTGCGCTTCGCGCTGTACGACGTGCTCGATGTCGAGAAGGTGTACCGGCGCCTGCCCGGATGCGAAGCCGCGACGCGCGATGTGATCGATGCGGTGCTCGACGAGGCCGCGAAGTTCGCCAGCCAGGTGCTCGCGCCACTGAATCAGTCCGGCGATGCCGAAGGCTGCACGTTCGATGCGGCGACGGGCAGCGTGCGCACGCCGAGAGGTTTCAAGCAGGCGTTCGCGCAATATGTGGACGGCGGCTGGATCGGCCTGACCGCACGCGAGGAATTCGGCGGTCAGGGCCTGCCGGAAACCATCGGCGCGGCGCTCAAGGAAATGGTCGACGCGGCGAACCTGTCGTGGGGCAACTACCCGATGCTTTCGCACGGCGCCTCGTCCGCGCTGTTGCATCACGGCGAGGACTGGCAGCGCGAGGTATTCCTGAAGCCGCTCGTGTCGGGAAAATGGACCGGCACGATGTGCCTGACCGAGCCGCACTGCGGCACCGACCTCGGCCTGCTGAAGACGCGCGCCGAGCCCGATCCCGACGGCAGCTACCGGATCAGTGGCACCAAGATCTTCATCACCGCCGGCGAGCACGATTTCGTCGACAACATCCTGCACCTCGTGCTGGCGCGGCTGCCGGATGCGCCGGCGGGCATCAAGGGCATCTCGCTGTTCATCGTTCCGAAGTTCAAGGTCGGGAAAGACGGCAAAGTCGGCGCGAGAAACGCGCTCGCCTGCGGCTCGATCGAGCACAAGATGGGCATCAAGGGCTCGGTGACCTGCGTGATGAATTTCGACGGCGCCGAAGGCTGGCTGGTCGGGCAGCCGAACAAGGGCCTGGTCGCGATGTTCACGATGATGAATACCGCGCGTCTCGCCGTCGGCCTGCAGGGCCTCGGCCTCACCGAGCGCGCATACCAGAACTCGCTCGCCTACGCGCGCGAGCGCCTGCAGATGCGTGCGCCGGGCGGGGCGAAATTCCCGGACAAGCCGGCCGATCCGCTGATCGTGCAGCCGGATGTGCGGCGCATGCTGCTCACCCAGAAGGCGTTCGCGGAAGGCGAGCGCCTGCTCGCGCTGTATGCGTATCTGCAGGAAGACATAGCGAAACATTCCGTCGACGCTACCGAGCGCGAGCGAGCGGAAGCGCTGGTGTCGTTCCTGACTCCGATCGTCAAGGGCCTGCTGACCGAAACCGGCATCGAATGCACCTACGACGCGCTGCAGATCTTCGGCGGCCACGGTTACATCGCCGACAACGGCATGGAGCAGTTCGCGCGCGACGCGCGGATCACGACCCTTTACGAGGGAACGACGCAGATCCAGGCGATCGACCTGCTCGGGCGCAAGGTCATGCAGCTGCAAGGCGTCGGCCTGCGCCATTTCCTCGCCGAGATCGGCGCGTTCTGCGCAAGCCACGCCAACGACGCGACGCTCGCCGAATTCACCGCGCCCCTCGCCGCCGCGGCGAAGGAATGGGGTGCGCTCACCCAGGACATCGGACAACGCGCGGTCGCGAATCCGGACGAGATGGGCGCCGCGGCCTACGACTACCTGTTCTATTCGGGCTATGTCGCGCTCGCCTATTTCTGGACGCGCAGCGTCGCCGCGGCGGACGCGTCGAAACAGCCACCGGATTTCCGCGCCGCCAAGCGCAACACCGCGCGCTTCTACTTCGCGCGCATCCTGCCGCGCATCCATGCCCACGCGGCGGCGATGAAGAGCGGCGCGGCCAACCTGGTCGACATGCCTGACCTGCAGTTCGGCTGACAAGAGCATCGCGGCTGAAGCCGCTCCTGCGGCACTCTGCCTGTTGTCCCGCATTATCTGGCACTGCACAAAAGCCGCTGAATCGCCGGTGTTAGGATGCCTGCGGGGATGACTCGGCACCCGTTCCCGGCACTGCGAGGAGCGGCAGTCAACCGAACCCCAAGCATCGATTCGACAACCACACTTATACAAGGGGCTTGTCATGGAACAGTATCTTCCGTTGATCCTGCAGCTGATTGCAGGGGCGGTGGGCGGCAACGCGGCAGGCGCCGCGGCGAAGAACGTGAGTCTGGGGGGAACGGGCAACACGGTGGTCGGCGCCGTCGGCGGCGGTGTGCTCGGCTACTTGCTGCCGATGGTCCTGCCGATGTTGCAGCCGATGCTCGGCGGCGCCGCTGGCGGCGGTCTCGATGCCGGGGCGATCGCCGGCAACCTGGTCGGCGGCGGCGTGGCCGGCGCGGTGGTCACCGCGATCATCGGCCTGATCAAGAACAAGATGGCGACCAAATAAAGGTCGGTCGAAGTTTTCGGTGCGACCCATGCGCACAGGGATGTGCGTATACGCGGGTACCGCTTCTCCTGGTCACGCACGCTGGCGCAGCGGCCCATACCGCGCGGCCGGCGCGGGTTCCGGGCTCGCCGCGCGGTTTTCCCAACACCGACCTTTTGTTCTATGCTGCGCGGCGCCCGCGCTGTAGCGCGGCCGCGACAGCGGAATTCCCTTCGACGGAGGTCCCATGCTTGCGGAAGTCAAAGCTTCCGGCGACATCCATAGCACCCGCGTCCTGTCCCTGGACTCCACCGGGCGCATCCTCGACTGGATGAGCTGGCAGGATGCGGTCTGTCTGTATGTGCGCGGAGCCGTGGCATGGACGCTCGGCGATGCCTGCCTGACCATCCACGGCGGCATCCGGACGACCGGCGAACAAAGCCTGGTCGAGCTGCATCCGATCGTCGCCAGCACCGGCCATGCGCGCCCCGGCGCGATCGATCCGGCGCCGGCACTGACCAACGTCGCGCTGTTCGCGCGCGACCGCATGCTGTGCCTGTATTGCGGCAACCATTTCCATCGCGGCGAGCTGACCCGCGACCACGTGGTCCCGGTATCCAAGGGCGGCCGCGACATCTGGGTCAACGTGGTCACCGCCTGCTGGTCGTGCAACGTGAAGAAGGGCAGCCGCACGCCGCAGCAGGCCGGCATGCCGCTGCTCGCGGTGCCTTACCGGCCGAGTTGGGTCGAGCATCTGATCCTGTCCAATCGCAACATCCTCGCCGACCAGATGGAATTCCTGGTCAACCATCTGCCGCGCGATCGCCGACCGCATTGAGATGCGCCGCGGCCAGCGTTCGCTGACCCGCCGCCAACCCGGCTGCGGTCGCGCACAGGATGCGCTCCTACGGCGAAACGACACGGCCATGGTTGCGGGAGCCCACCCGGGCGACGCTGCGGCCGTTTCGACCCGGTTGCGCTGTTCGCAGCCACGGCACATGGGTTGACCTGCATTGTCGGCACCGGTCCCGACCGTTATGCTGCAACGCGGCAATACGGCGGCCTGCAGCCATGAACCGAACCCCCGAGCCTTCACCTGCCCGCGTCGAGAGCGCGGCGACGACCGAAGCGTTGCCGATCGCGCCGGCGCTCGGGCTCGCCCTGGACGCCGCGCGCATGCCGCGGCGCTCGACCCTGGTGGACCGCCGTGTGCTCCTGATCGCCGCGGTCGCCGTCGTACTCGCGATCGCGGCCGCGCTGATCGCGCGCCTGTTGACCGCACTGATCGGCCTGGTCACCAATCTCGCGTTCTACGGACGCATCTCGAGCGCGTTCGTGTCGCCGGCCGGCAATCATCTCGGGGCCTGGGTGATCGCGGTGCCGGCGATCGGCGGTCTGCTCGTCGGTGTGATGGCGCGCTGGGGTTCGCAGGCGATCCGCGGCCACGGCATTCCCGAAGCGATGGAACAGGTGCTGCTCAACCAGAGCAAGATCGCGCCGCGGATCACGTTCCTGAAACCGATTTCGTCGGCGATCGCGATCGGCACCGGCGGTCCGTTCGGTGCGGAGGGCCCGATCATCGCGACCGGCGGCGCCCTCGGTTCGTTCATCGGCCAGCTGCTGCGGGTCACCGCGGTCGAACGCAAGACCCTGCTCGCGGCCGGCGCAGCCGCGGGCATGGCCGCGGTGTTCGGCTCGCCGGTGTCGGCCTTGATCCTCGCCATCGAACTGCTGCTGTTCGAGTTGAAGCCGCGCTCGCTGATCCCGGTCGCACTGGCGACGGTCGCCGCGACCGGCGTGCGCTACGCCCTGGTCGGGTCGGCGCCGGTGTTTCCGATGCCGGATGTCGCCGAACCCGGCGGCGCGGCGCTCGCCTGCTATGTCGCCCTCGGCGCGCTGACCGGCCTGGTCAGCGTCGGCGCGACGCGCATCGTGTACGGTGTCGAGGACCTGTTCGAGAAACTGCCGGTGCACTGGATGTGGTGGCCCGCGCTCGGCGGCCTCGGCGTCGGCGTGATCGGCTGGTACGCGCCGCTGACCCTCGGCGTCGGCTACACCAACATCGAGGGTATCGTCGCCGGCCAGTTCGGCGCCGGCGTCCTGCTGTCGTTGTGCCTGATGAAATTCCTGTCGTGGTCGATCGCGCTCGGCAGCGGCACTTCGGGCGGCACCCTCGCGCCGCTGTTCACGATCGGCGGCGCGCTCGGCGCGCTGATCGGCATGGCGCTGGTCGCATTGGCGCCGCAACTCGGCATCGATCCGCGTATCGCCGGCCTGGTCGGCATGGCCGCGATCTTCGCCGGCGCCTCCCGCGCGCTGCTGACTTCGGTCGTGTTCGCATTCGAGACCACCCAGCAGCCGTTCGGCCTGCTGCCGCTGCTCGGCGGCTGCGTCGCGGCGTACCTGGTCTCGGCATTGATCATGCGCAACACGATCATGACCGAGAAGATCGCGCGACGCGGAGTGCGCGTGCCGACCGAATACGCGGCCGACTTCCTCGAGCAGGTGCTGGTGCGCGACGCGGCGAGCCACGACGTGGTCAGCCTGAAAACCTCCGACGAACTCGGCGACGTGCGCCGCTGGATCAACTCCGGCAAGGCCGAGGCGCAGCATCAGGGCTATCCGGTGATCGACGACCAGCAGCGCGTGCGCGGTGTGGTCACGCGCCGCGATCTGCTCGACATGCGCCTGGCGGAACTCAGGCACATCGGCGACCTGCTCAAGCGCGCACCGATCGTCGTCCACGAGCACCACAGCCTGCGCGAAGCCGCCGACCACATGGTCGAGGAGAATGTCGGCCGCGTGCTGGTGGTCAGCGTCGAGGAGCCGCAGCGCCTGATCGGGATCCTGACCCGTGGCGACCTGCTCGCCGCACACGCCAGGCGCCTGCGCGAAGCGCATGACAGCAATCGGCAGATCCGCATCCGCCAGGAGATCAGGAAACGGTTGCGCAAGGCGCCGGCGCCCGACTCGAAACTCTGAGGCCGCCTGCGACAGTTGCCGGCAGACAGGGCGCAGCGAACCGCGGCCAAAGTCGTCATCCCGGCGAAGGCCGTGAACCAGCTCCAGCGAAATACTGAAAGCCGGACTTCGGCTTCCGGACGGTCCCGCGATGATTCAGCTACCGGCCTTCGCCGCTGCCGGCTCCGGCTCATCCAGCAAGGCGTTGATCTCGTCGACAAAGCCGGGCAGCGATTTCTCCGCATAGCCGATGTGCACGTGCGCCACGCGACCCGCCTTGCCGACCATCACCAGGTGCGGCAATCCACTGACCCCATAGCTGGCCCCCGCGCCGCGATCCTCATCTGCGGTCATCGTGAGCTGGAAGTCCTTCAACCGACGCCGCATCCTGATGTAGTCGACGCGGTTCTTGTCCGTGTTGATCGCGACCACCTCGATCCGCGCCTTGCCGAGACGCCGCTGCAGGTTTTCCAGGATCGGCAGCTCCTTCAGGCAGTAACCG
>JBIODY010000093.1:0-8181 GCA_044445505.1 Lysobacterales bacterium | reverse complement strand
GCATTGGGACGCACGACTTCGAGAGGGGCGGCCACACCGCCGGCGCTTCGCAGGGCGGCAATGGCCGCGTCCGCACCTGCGGCATCGCGGGCAAACAGCACCCGGCCATCGGCCAGGGTGATCGCAACCGCATCGACCGGCGTGACGATTGCGCGGAGATCGGTGCGTGCCACCCGCTGATAAGCGTCGCCGATGCGTACGGTCTCGCTGGTCCTGATCGCAAGCGCGTCGCGTTCGCTGGCGACAATCTCGCCGAGCAGGACGCGCCCGTCGCGCAACTGGAGTTCGTCGATCGGAGCGGGCCAGAATGGCGCCAGTCCCGCTGCGCAGAGCTGCAGCAGCAGCGCCACGATCGCAGCGATGCAAAGCGCCGCGGCGCCGCCGAGCAGCCAGGTACCTGCCGCATCGCGACGTTGCCGCGTCATCGCGCAATCCGGCCGCTGTGCAGGCGCCGGCGCAAGCGCAGACGCAGCGCGTCGGCGAGCGCGTTCAACGCGAGGGTCAGCGCGAGCAATGCGAGTGTCGCCAGCAGCAACCCGCGGTACGCAGCGCTGGCCGGCGCCGCCTCGGGCAAGCCGAGCGCGAGATCCGCACTGATCGAGCGCAAGCCGATCAGCGCATCGAAGCCTCCGACCGGCGTGTTGCCGCTCGCCATCAGCACGATCATCGTCTCGCCGAGGCAGCGCGCCACGCCGAGCAGCGCGGCCGCGGCCAGACCCGCGCCCGCAGCCGGCAGCAGCACCGTGCGCAACGCCTGCCAGCGCGTCGCGCCGAGCGCGAACGCGGACTGGGTCTGCTCGCGAGGGACCAGGAACAATGCGTCCTCGGCGATCGAGAACACCAGCGGCAGTGCGGCGAAGCCGAGCGCGAGGCCGACCAGCAGCGCATTCCACGGGCTCGACGCGACCATCAGCGTGCGATCCGCGCGCGTGCCGATCGCTACGCCGATCGCGATGACCGCGAGCAACAGCGGCCACAGCGACAACGGCAACCATCCCGCGCCACGCAGGCGCGATCCGAACGCGAAGCCGGCGGCGAGCAGCAGCGCCGGTATCGCGACGATCAAACCCAGCAAGGTCGCGACGTGCGTATTCAACCACGGTGCGATCGTCGCGCCCGCGATCAGCCCGAGCACCACTGTCGGGATCGCCTCCAGCATCTCCAGCGCCGGCTTCAGCCACGCTCGCAGCGAGGCTGCGCAGAAATGCGCGGTGAACATCGCGGTCGCGATGCCGAGCGGCACTGCGACCAGCGCCGCATACGTGGCCGCGCGCAACGTGCCGGCGAGCAGGATGCCCAGGTGCTGCCAGCTCGCGGTCGGTAGGGCCGTCCAGGGCAGCAGGTTCGCGAGCAGGAACAATGGAATCGCGAGCAGGGTGGTCAGCACGACCGCGGCGCCGGAGCCCATGCAGAACGTCACGAGACGGCCGCGCAGGAGTCGCGCGCGGGCGAGATCGGATCTGAGGATCAGGCTGCAAGTGGCTGGACGGCCGGGCATCGTGCAACGCTAGGCGGACAATATGACAAGGTTGTTACAGTCCTGCGCGGCTGTCGAACGCTTTGCAAAAGCGTTCCGGCACATCGATGTGCCGCCGTGATCGACGCCCGCATGTCTGTCGCGACGGCGCTACCGATCCTGCGGCTGTCATGAGCCCGCCACGACAACGCAATACGCGCTTCAAGCTCGGGCCTGAAACTCTGCGCTCATGCGCATAGCCATCGTCACCGAAACCTGGCCACCCGAGGTCAATGGCGTCGCCCTGACCGTGCAATCGCTGGCGCGCGGACTGGCGACACTCGGCCACTCGATCGAGTTGTTGCGACCACGCCAGGCCGGCGAAACGGCCGCGATGCCGGCCGACCATGACCAGCTGCTGCTGCGTGGTGCATCCCTGCCGGGCTACGCCAGCCTGCGCTTCGGCCTGCCGGCGCATCGGGTGCTGCGCGAGCGCTGGAATGCCTGCAGGCCCGATGCGATCTATATCGCGACCGAAGGCCCGCTCGGCCTGACCGCGCTCGGCGCAGCGCGCCAGCTCGGCATTCCGGCCTGCACCGGCTTCCACACGCGCTTTGACGATTTCGCACGCCATTACGGGCTCGGCTTGCTTGCGCCGATGGTGTTCGCGTATCTGCGCCGTTTCCACAATCGGGCCTCGGCGACCCTGGTGCCGACCGCCGAGCTCGCGGATTTCCTCGGCGCAAGCGGCTTCGGCAATGTGCGCGTCCTGCGCCGCGCGGTCGATACGGAACTCTTTCATCCGCGACATCGCGATGCCGCCCTGCGCGCCGAATGGGGGCTCGCCGGCGAGCAGCTTGCGATCGTGCATGTCGGCCGGCTCGCAGCCGAAAAAAATCTCGATCTGGTCGTGCGCGCGTTCCGCGCGATCCGGCAACGCGAGCGCGGCGCGCGCCTGATCATGGTCGGCGACGGTCCCGCCCGCGCCGCGCTGTCCGTTCGGCATCCGGACATCGTCTTCGCCGGCATGCGCCGTGGCGACGATCTCGCGCGGCACTACGCGTCAGGCGACCTGTTCCTGTTTCCGAGCCTGACCGAGACCTTCGGCAACGTGACCCTCGAAGCGCTGGCCAGTGGCGTGCCGGTCGTCGCGTTCGACTATGGCGCCGCGCGTGAGCATCTTCACGACGCGCGCGCCGGGACCCGTGTGCTGCGCAACGATGGCGACGCGTTCGCGGCCGCGGCGGTCGCGCTGGCGAGTCGGGTCGCGGATTGCACGCGGCGCAATGATCCGGGTCTGCGCGATGCGGCCCGCGAGTCGGTGGTCGGGCTCAGCGCGGCCGGCGTCGCGCTGCACTTCGCCGCCCTGCTCGGCGAGCTCGCGCTGCGGAGGGCGGCATGACGACCTGGCAACGCATAGAGGCCGGCAGCGCGGAGCACGGCGTGTGCATCGCGATGAACCGTTGGGGCACGCGTCGCGCGCTGATCCGGACGTTCCGCCTGGTCAGCCGTCTCGGCGACGGGGCAGCCTGGTATGCGCTGATCGCGCTGATCGCGCTGTGCGGCGGCGAACGCGGACTGCATGCAGCGCTGCACATGGCTTGCACCGGCGGCGTCTGCGCAGTCCTGTACCGGGTTCTGAAACGCTGGACGCGACGCGCGCGCCCGTTCCGCACGCACGCGGACATCACCGCGTATATCGCACCGCTGGACGAGTTCAGCTTTCCGTCCGGACATACCCTGCATGCGGTAGCTTTCACGGTCGTCACGCTCGCCTACTTCCCGTGGCTTGCGCCGCTGCTCGTGCCGTTCGCCGTACTGGTCGCGCTGTCGCGCGTCGTGCTCGGCGTGCACTACCCGAGCGACGTGCTCGCCGCGATCCTGATCGGTGCCGGACTCGGCGCCTTGTCGCTGTGGCTGGTGCAGCCGGCGCTGCCGATCGGCTGAGGCGCGGCTTCGCTCTGTCCGACAGCACGCGAGACGGAGATCCGAGTCTTTTCAAGGTGCTGGCCGGCGAAGTTCAGATCGATTCTCGATGCAGGAAACGGCCGCCGCAAACGCGGAAAAACGCTTAGCACGACCTTAACAACGACTGTGATTCAGTTCGCATCGCGGTGACGACAACGGGGTGAGGAACATGTTGCCGATCGATCTGGATGTGACACGCAGCGTCCGCGACTACATGGCCGCGTGCATGGCTGGCGATGAATTTTCACTCGAGCGCGTGCATCGCGGGCTGCGCGACGCGGCATGGTATTCGCCGAAGGACCGGCGCGCGCTGCGCGCGCTGTGCGACGAACAACCGCAGGAATTCTCGCGCTGGCTCTACGAGCGCGAACGCGACGGCCGTTACACCGGCCTGATCATGGTCTGGCCAGCCGGGTATTCGACGCCGATCCACGATCACGCCGGCCTGTGGGGCATCGAGATGGTGCTGCAGGGTGCGCTCGGGGTCGACGACTTCGAACTCGTTGCCGATACGCACGGCGAGGCGCAGCTGCGGTTCACCGGCGCGACCGTGCTCGAGGAAGGCCAGTCCTGTGCATTCCGCGGCACGGAAGGACACGCACATCGTTGCACGAACCTTTCCGCACGGCGCCCCGCGGTCACCCTGCACGTGTATGGCGGTCTGCTCGAGGCGTACCGGAATTTCGCGATTGCGCGCGATGGGCAATGCATTGCCGCGCCGACGATGGCGCGCATCGACGGCCACCTCGGCCCTGCGCGCATGCGCGAGGCATGAGGCGCTCCGCTCCGCATCCGCGCCGGCAAGCCGGGAACCCTCGTTGCTTTCGGCGAGGATAGGCCGATCGCCGTTCCCGGCTGCGCCGATGCGCATTCGCCTCCTGATCCTGCTGCTGGGTGTCGTTTGCACCGCGAGTTGCGCTCCACTCGCAGCGCGCGACCCGGGCGCAGCGCGGCATCCGCTGATCCTGATCTCGATCGACGGCTTCCGCGCCGACTATCTCGATCGCGGCGCAACACCGACGCTGGTCGCGCTCGCAGCCGGCGGCGTGCGCGCGAGCGCGATGAAGCCGGCGTTTCCGACCTTGACCTTTCCGAACCACTACACGCTGGTGACCGGGCTGTACCCGGATCACCACGGCATCGTCAACAACCGCATGCTCGATCCGGCCAGCGGCAGGCGTTTCGACTACAAGGTTCCGGACACGACACATGATGCTTCGTGGTGGGGTGGCGAGCCGATCTGGGTCAGCGTCGAGAAACACGGCCTGCACGCGGCGACGATGTTCTGGCCGGGTTCGGACGTTGCGATCGCAGGCGTGCGCCCGAGCGAATGGTTGCCGTTCAACGCCAAGATGACTTCCGGCCAACGCGTCGACCAGTTGCTGCGCTGGATCGACCTGCCCGCGGCGCAGCGCGCTTCGCTGTTCACGCTGTATTTCGAGCAGGTCGATCATGCCGGTCACGACAGCGGCCCGGATTCGCCGGGTGTCGATGTGGCGTTGCGTGAGGTGGATAGTGCCCTCGTGCGCCTCGTCGATGGCCTGAAACAGCGTGGACTGTTCGCACAAACCAATCTCGTCATCGTCTCCGATCACGGCATGACCGCGACCTCGCGCGCGCTGCGCAGCTACCTCGACGACGTGGTTCCACTGGCCGATGTCACGGTCGTCAACTACGGCATCCTCGCCGGCATCGTTCCGAACGCGGGCAAGACCGCCGAAGTCGAACGCGCATTGCTCGTTCCGCATCCGCACATGCAGTGCTGGCGCAAATCGCAGATGCCCGCGCGCCTTCTCTACGGCACGAACCCGCGCATCCCTGCCCTGCTCTGCCTGGCCGAAGACGGCGGAATCATCACCTCGCATGACTACGAAAACGGCGGCGGCCATTTCTCGGCCGGCGAACACGGTTACGACAACAACGATCCGGCGATGCGTGCGCTGTTCATTGCGCACGGCCCGGATTTCAAGCGCGGCCTGGTCGTGCCGGAATTCGACAACGTCGATGTGTATCCGCTGCTCGCGCACCTGCTCGGCATCCACCCGCAACCGAACGACGGCGATTACGCCGCCGTCGCCGGGATGTTGCGCGTCGAGGCGCATTGAGGCGCATTGAGGCCGGAGGCTGTGAATAGTGCTTTCGCTTCCCCTGCGCAGCGGGGGAAGCTGCCCGGAGGGCTGAATGGGGCGCTTTCCCCGCGCAAAAGCAGGATCAAAAGCGCCCCCATCCGCGTTACGTGCCGCTCCTGCGGCACGCTCTTCGGGCCGGCTTCGCCGTTCGCTTCGGCATCCTGCCTTCGCAGTCGGCACCTTCCCCCGCTTCGCAGGGGAAGGAAAGCCCGGCTCCCACGCGTCGAATTTTTCACACGCACTCAGGCTATTTTTCGACCTTCGATCGGATATCCCGGATCGGTATATCCCGGCGTCGATGCATGGCCCGGCGGCACCAGTCCATCGACGAACGTTTCATCCTCAGGCCCCAGTTCGAGCGCCAAGGCGTCGATGTAGCTGTCCCAATGCGCCTCGGTCCGCGGACCCGCGATCGTCGCGCTGACGAGCCGGTTCCTGAGCACCCAGGCCAAGGCGAAGGCAATCGACGTCGTGCCGAGTGTTGCTGCGCGAGCGGCAACCTTCCTTGCGATCTCCAGCGATTCTGGCCGCCACTCGGTCTGCTGGATTCGCTTGTCGCCGCGCCCCGCCCGGGAGTCGGCCGGCGGCGCGGCGTCAACCGCATATTTGCCGGTCAACACACCACGCGCCAGCGGGCTGTACGACACGACGCCCACGCCATAGTGACCCGCGGCCGGCAGTTGCTCGACCTCCGCGGTCCGATCGACCAGGTTGTAGAGAGGCTCGCTGGCGACCGGGCGGTCGATCCCGAGCTGGTTGGCCAGACGCACGATTTCGGCAATGCGCCAACCACGGAAGTTGGACACGCCGAAATAGCGCACCTTGCCCTGGCGAATCAGATCGCCGACCGCGCGCACGCCCTCTTCCAGCGGCGCATCGACCAGCGCGCGATGGAAGTAAAGGATGTCGATGTAATCGGTGCCCAGCCGCTTCAGGCTGGCGTCGACCGATTGCATGATCCACTTGCGCGACTGGCCGTGCTCGTTCGGACCCCGTGCGACCGGAAAGCCGAATTTGGTCGCGACGACCCACTGGTCGCGGCGATCGGCGATGGCACGCCCGACGATCGATTCCGATCGCCCGGCGTTATACACGTCGGCCGTATCGATGAAATTGATGCCCTGATCGAACGCTTTATCGATGATGCGCTTCGACGTGGGCTCATCCGTCTCCCCGCCGAACATCATCGTGCCGAGGCACAACGGTGACACTTTGAGGGCGCTGCGGCCCAGATAGCGGTAATCCATGGGTACTCCTTCGGCTTGCGTTCCCTTCTCCCGATGAGAGAAGGGTTTCCGCGCCGTAGCATGACGCTGGCGGCTGAGCTTCAACGACACGCTACGCGAGACTCGCGATGCCTTTCCCTCATCCGGCCCTGCGCGCCATCTTCTCCCGGAGGGAAAGGGAAAGGCGACACGTGCAGGTTCCCCGCGAGAAAATCGCTACGCGAGGCTAGCGATATCGATGACGAAGCGGTACTTCACATCGCCCTTGACCATGCGGTCGTAAGCCGTGTCGATTTCCTGCGCGGCAATCATCTCGATGTCGGAGACGATGCCTTTCTCCGCGCAGAAATCGAGCATCTCCTGCGTCTCGGCGATGCCGCCGATCAAGGAGCCCGCGATCGAGCGGCGTTTGAAGATCAGGTTGGCCACGTTCGGCGACGGATGCGCATGCTCAGGCACGCCGACCAGCACCAGCGTGCCGTCGCGCTTGAGCAGCGCCGTGTACTCGTCCAGAGAATGGCTGGCCGCGACGGTGTTCAGGATGAAGTCGAAGCTGCCCGCCTGCGCCTTCATCTCATCCTTGTTACGCGAGACGACAACCTCGTCCGCACCCAGCGCGAGCGCGTCCTGGCGCTTCTTGTCGGACGAGGTAAACGCGACCACGTGCGCGCCCATCGCATGCGCGATCTTCACCCCCATGTGGCCGAGCCCGCCGATGCCGACGATGCCGACCTTCTTGCCCGGGCCGACGTTCCAGTGCCGCAGCGGCGAATAGGTGGTGATGCCGGCGCACAACAGCGGCGCCACCGCCGCGAGTTGCTCCACCGGATGACGGATCTTCAGCACGAACTTTTCATCGACCACGATCCGCTGCGAATAGCCGCCCAAGGTATGCCCGGGCGCGTCCGGCGTGGGGCCGTTGTAGGTGCCGACGAATCCGTTCTCGCAGTATTGCTCCAAGCCTTCGTCGCAAGCCGCGCAATGCTGGCAGCTGCCGACCAGGCAGCCCACGCCGACCACATCGCCGACCTTGTACGTGCCGACGTCGCCGCCGACCGCGGTGACGCGGCCGACGATCTCGTGTCCCGGCACGCACGGAAACAGCGTGCCGCCCCATTCGGAGCGGACGGTGTGCAGGTCCGAGTGGCAGACACCGCAGAAGGCGATGTCGATCTGCACGTCACGTGGACCGGGCGCACGGCGCCGGATGGCGATGGGTTCGAGCGGCTTGTCGGCGGCGTGGGCGCCGTAGGCTTTGGTATTCATGAGTTGTGGCCTTGAGTGGGTAAGTGAATGCTGGCGTCGCGTGCCGCGTGCCGCGTGTTTGCGGTGGCGATCATGGCTCGTTCCGCGTAGCGCCGAAACTCAGTCACAAGCGTCATATTACGGCGAAGAATCCCTT
>JBIODY010000092.1:0-8199 GCA_044445505.1 Lysobacterales bacterium | reverse complement strand
GTGCGCAGCCGGTGCGTGCGCGGGGCGATGGCATGCTGGTGAAGCTCGCCCTGGCGACCGATCTCGCGCATTTCCTCGACGCAGTCGGCATGGAACGCACGCTCGGCGTCGTCAACGCATCGGCGGGCAGTGACCCGGCCGATGCGACGCTCACGCTGGTTCAATGACGGCGATGGACGCGAGCGGCGACGGAGCGATTTTCCGGTGAGCGACTCGCGGGAAAATCCGCAGGTGGCGGGCGCTAAAACGTCCGCGTCCCCATTTCGCCATCTGCCCAACCTGATCACCGCGCTGCGCATGCTGCTGGTGGTGCCGCTGTGCTGGCTGATCGGCGCGCGGCGCTACGACGATGCGTTGCTGGTCGCCGCGATCGCGGCCGCCAGCGATGCGGTCGACGGTTTCCTCGCCAAGCGCTTCGGCTGGCAGAGCTGGATCGGCGGCATGCTGGATCCGATCGCCGACAAGCTGCTGCTGACCGCCACCTTCGTATGGCTCGCGCTGACCGCGGACCTGCCGGTCTGGCTGGTCGCCCTGGTGGTCGGGCGTGACCTGGCGATCGTCGCCGGCGCGGTGGCCTACCACAACCTGGTCGGGCGGTTCGACGCGGCGCCGAGCCGGCTGTCGAAACTCACCACGGTGGTCCAGCTCGCGTTCGTGCTGGTCGAGCTGCTGCAACTGTCGCGCTGGATCGACATGCCGGTGGCGCTACGCGAGTCGTTGATCGCGATCACGGCGCTGGTCACGCTCGCCAGCGGCCTGCACTACGTCGTGGTCTGGAGCGCACGCGCGCGGCGCACCCTGGCTGCACGCAAGGAGAGCCGGACATGAGCGAAGGTGCGCTGGGCCTGCGCTGGCAGTGGCTGATCCTGCTGGTCGCGGTCGGCGCGATCGTGTATCTGCTGTCGCCCGTCCTGATGCCGTTCGCGATCGCCGCGTTGTTCGCGTATCTCGCCGACCCGATCGTCGACCGACTCGAACGCTGGATGGGGCGTGGCCTCGCGGTGAGTCTGGTCTTTTTCGTGGTCGCGATCGTCGTGACCGCGATCATGCTCGTGCTGGTGCCGTTCGTCGAACACCAGATCGGCAATTTCCTGCTCCAGCTGCCGGTATGGATCGACTGGTTCCAGACCCGCGCGACGCCGTGGCTGGAGACGCATTTCGGCGTGTCGCCGGACCTGCTCGACACGCGCAGGATCATCGACGCCCTGCGCGCCAACTGGACCCAGGCCGGTGGCTTCGCGGCAACCGCGCTCGCGAAGGTTTCGAAGTCCGGCCTGGCGGTCGTCGGCTGGCTGCTGAACCTGGTCATGATCCCGGTCGTCGCGTTCTACCTGCTGCGCGATTGGGACATCCTCGTCGAACGCATCCACGGCTTGATCCCACGTTCGGTGGAGCCGGTCGTGTCGCAGCTCGCGCGCGAGTCCGACCAGGTGCTCGGCGCATTCCTGCGCGGCCAGCTCAGCGTGATGGTCGCGCTCGCGGTGTACTACGGCGCGGGATTCTGGCTGGTCGGACTCAGCGTCGGCCCACTGATCGGCATCGTTGCCGGTCTGATCAGTTTCGTGCCGTATCTCGGCGCGATGACCGGCCTGGTGATGGGCGTGATCGCGGCGCTGGTGCAGTACCAGGACTGGTATCACGTGCTGCTCGTGCTCGGCGTGTTCGCGATCGGCCAGACCCTGGAAGGCTATGTCCTGGTGCCGAAACTGGTCGGCGACAGGATCGGCCTGCATCCGGTCGCGGTGATCTTCGCCGTGCTCGCCGGCGGCGAACTGTTCGGGTTTCTCGGCGTGCTGCTGGCGCTGCCGGTTGCCTCGGTCGTGGTCGTCGTGCTGCGCTATCTGCACCACCGCTACACGCACAGCGAGCTGTACACGACGCGTAGCGAGCCGGTCATCGTCGTTGCCGGAACGCCGAGCACCGAAATCGGCGATGCGGGCGTCGTCATCGAGCGCGCTGGCTCCGGTGACCTCGCGCCGAAAGCATGACCGGCCAACTGCCGCTCGGCCTGCGCTGGCCGGCCCACCAGCGCTTCGAGAGCTTCATCGTCGGGCCGAACGGCGCCGCTGTCGACCTGTTGCGCAGTGCGGCGCACGGATCCGCGGGGACCTGGCTGTATCTCGCGGGCGCGGCCGGCAGCGGGCGCACACATCTGTCGATCGCGACCTGCGCAGCCGCGAATGCCCGCGGGCGCAGTGCCCAGTATCTTGCGCTGACGACCTTGCGCGCACCCCGCGCGGAAGCGATTCGCGGCTTCGGCGGCAGCGACCTGCTGGCGATCGACGATGTCGATGCGATCGCCGGCGACCGCGACGCCGAGCACGCGCTGTTCGATCTCTACAACCGCTGCCGCGCCGAACAGGCGACCCTGTTGTTTACCGCTGCGGCGCCACCGGCCCGGACAGGTATCGGCCTGCCCGACCTGGTCTCGCGCTTGTCCGCGTGCACCCAGCTTGGATTGAAGCCGCTGGATGAAGTCGAACGACGCGCGCTGCTCCGCGATCGCGCCCGGCAGCGTGGAATCGAGCTCGATGACAGCGCGCTCGACTGGCTGTTCACCCGCCGCAAACGCGACATCGCGACGTTGTTCGAGTTGCTCGACCGCATCGATCGCGCCTCGCTGGCGGCGCAGCGACGTGTCACGCTGCCGTTCCTGCGCGGGTTGCTGCGCGATACCGGCTGAATCCTGTGAGATGCCTTGTGGGAGCGGCTTCAGCCGCGATGTTTTTCAGGCCCTCCCCTTCGAGGGAGGGTTGGACAAGGATGGTGTTCACCGTGCGCCGAACAGCATCGCGGCTGAAGCCGCTCCCACAGGGCCGCGCGATTGCGCTTCAGTGTCGTGTCTGGAGCGCGCGGTCGAGCTCGGCCAGCCGCTCGGGGGTCCCGATGTCGCCCCATTCGCCGGCATGGCGCTGCCAGGTCACCTGGCCGGCCGGCATCAGCGCGCGCAGCAGCGGAACGATCGAGAAGCGCGGCGGCATCGCGTCCGCGCCGGACTGGTCGCCGACATGGCGGCGCCAATCGGCGAACAGTTCCGGCCGATAGACTCCGATCCCGGAGAATGTCAGCGCGCGCAACGCGCCGACAGGCGGCGAATCGGGCCGGGCATGCAGGCGACCTGCGGCATCGATGCCGAAATCGCCGCGCGGGTGGTGCGGCGGATTGTCGATCAGTACCAGGTGCGCGAGCGTTTCCGGCGCTGGCCGCAGCGTGGAAAAATCAAAATCGGTCCAGACGTCGCCGTTGACCGCGATGAACGCACCGGCGCCGAGCAGCGGCAGTGCATGCGCGATTCCACCGCCGCTGTCGAGCGGTTGCGGACCTTCCTCGCTGTAGCGGATGCGCAGGCTCCAGCGCGCGCCATCACCGAGCGCGGCCGGAAACTGGCCGGCAAGATGCGAGGTGTTGATGACGACCTCATCGATACCTATCGCAGCGAGTCTTTCCAGATGACGCTCGATCAGCATCCTGCCGCCGACGCGCAGCAGCGGTTTCGGCGTGGTGTCGGTCAGCGGCCGCATGCGCGTGCCGCGGCCGGCGGCGAGGATCATCGCGCGACGGATCGTCACGCGCTGGCCTCGTCGCGCGGCTGGGTGAGGTCGCGCCCGCCGCGCGCGCGTTCGAGCAGATCGGCCAACGCCGCGAACTCGTGATGCGCACGCGCGACCGTGATCACGTAGTGCCAGACCAGCGGCAGGTCGGCGAGGTACTGCGGCTTGCGGTCGCGATAGCAGAGCCGGCAGAAGATGCCGAGCACCTTGAGGTGCCGCTGCAGTCCGGCGAGATCGAACCAGCGCCGGAAGCGCGCCGCATCGACATGTGCATCGATCAGGTGTGCGTGGCGCAGGCGCACCTGGTAGGCCTCGACCCAACCTTCGACACGCTCGGCGTCCCAGGCGACATAGCAGTCGCGCAGCAGTGAGGCGAGGTCGTAAGTGAGCGGGCCGGTCAGCGCGCCCTGGAAGTCGATGATGCCGGGATTGTCGTGGCTGGCCACAAGCAGGTTGCGGCTATGGTAGTCGCGATGCATGAACGTCTGCGGCTGCGCGCGCGCGGCGCCGATCAGGGTGCGGAATGCGAGTTCGATTTCGTCCCATTCGTCGCACTCGATCACATGGCCGAGGTGACGGCGCAGGAACCATTCCGGCATCAATTCGAGCTCGGTGGTCAGGAACGCCTCGTCGAACGCGTGCAGGTCGGCCGCGTTTACCCGTGTCTGCATGCGCAGCAACGCGTCGAGCGCATCCGCATAGAGCGCGTCCACCGTCGTGTCATTCAAGGCAGACAGGTAATCCCGCGTGCCGAGATCCTCCATCAGCACGAAGCCCTGCGCGCGATCGACGGCAAACACTTCGGGCGCATGCAGGCCCGTCTCGCGCAGGCGCGCGCCGATGTCGAGCCACGGGCCGATGTCCTCCCGGTCCGGCGGCGCATCCATCACGATGCGCGTTGCGCCGGCGCTGGTGGTCACGCGCCAGTAGCTGCGGAAGCTCGCATCGGCGGAGGCCGTTTCCACGCGCATGAGGTCATCGGCGAGCGCGCCTGCAGCGAAGTGGCGCAATGCTTCGCTGCGGGCGGATGTCTGCGGCACGGCGATTCCGGTTTCGGGGGTGAAGAAGTCTAACCCAGCCCTCCCGTGTCGTTTGACCGGGTCGCGTCAAAATAGTACTATTTCGGTACTCATTAGCCCGCAAGGCGCTCCGGCCATGCTCCGCGTCAGCAAACTCACCGACTATGCGACCGTCGTGATGACCTGCCTGGTCGGCGCCGGCGAGGGCGTGCAGAGCGCACAGTCGCTGTCCGAGCGCGCGCGCCTCGAAGTACCGACGGTCAGCAAATTGCTCAAGCAGCTCGCGCAGGCGAACCTCGTCGTGTCGACCCGCGGCATGAACGGGGGCTACCGGCTCGCACGTGCGCCCGAGCGCATCACGATCGCCGACATCGTGACCGCGATGGAAGGTCCGATCGGCATGACCGAATGCGGTGCGCATACCGGTCTGTGCGACCACGAGCCGCACTGCGGCGTGCGCGTGAACTGGCAGCGCATCAACCATGCAATTGCGGATGCGCTGGCCAGCGTGACCCTGGCCGACATGATCAAGCCAGCGCCGAAACGCGGTGCCGCGATCCCGTTGCGGGTGGCGGAGCCTTTTTGAAGAGTGCGGCCGTGGACGGCCGCTGTTTGATTCTCGCGATCACGGATGATCGCAAAGGAAACGCATGGCTACGGAACGCATCCAGCTCGAAACCGAATTGCGCGAGCGTGCGCGGCCTCCGGACGTCGTCGATGCGGTACTGAGTCGCCGCTACGAAGCGGGCTTCGTCACTGACATCGAGAGCGAGAGCCTGCCACCGGGTCTCGACGAAGGCACCGTGCGCTCGATTTCGGCGCGCAAGAACGAGCCGGAATGGATGACAGAGTGGCGTCTCAAGGCGTACCGGCATTGGCTGACGATGACGCCGCCGCACTGGGCGAAACTCAGCATCGACCCGATCGACTTCCAGGCTATCAGCTATTTCTCGCAGCCGAAGAATCGGCCCAAGTCGCTGGCCGACGTCGATCCGAAGCTTCTGGAGACCTACGACAAGCTCGGTGTGCCGCTGCACGAGCGCGCGCGTCTCGCCGGCGTCGCGGTCGACGCGGTGTTCGACTCGGTCTCGGTCGGCACCACGTTCCGCAAGGAACTCGCCGCCGCCGGGGTGATCTTTGGTTCGATTTCCGAGGCGATCCGCGAGCATCCGGACCTCATCCGCACATATCTCGGCAGCGTCGTGCCGACCGGCGACAATTATTTCGCCGCGCTGAACTCGGCGGTGTTTTCCGACGGCAGCTTCGTGTTCGTGCCGAAGGGCGTGCGTTGTCCGATGGAGCTCAGCACCTATTTCCGCATCAACGCACGCGACACCGGCCAATTCGAACGCACGCTGTTGATCGCGGAGGAGGGCGCGAGCGTCTCGTATCTCGAGGGTTGCACGGCGCCGATGCGCGACGAGAACCAGTTGCATGCGGCGGTCGTCGAGCTGGTCGCGCTGGACGACGCGAGCATCAAGTACTCGACCGTGCAGAACTGGTATCCGGGCGACGAGAACGGCAAGGGCGGCATCTACAATTTCGTGACCAAGCGCGGCGACTGCCGCGGCGCGCGCTCGAAGATCTCGTGGACGCAGGTGGAGACCGGTTCGGCGATCACCTGGAAGTACCCGAGCTGCATCCTGCGGGGAGACGGCTCGAGCGGCGAATTCAACTCGGTCGCGTTGACCCATCACCGCCAGCAGGCCGACACCGGCACCAAGATGATCCACATCGGCCGCAACACGAAGTCGAAGATCGTCTCCAAGGGCATCAGCGCGGGGCACGGGCAGAACACCTACCGTGGCCTGGTCAAGGTCGAGCGCGGTGCGGACGGCGCACGCAACCACACCCAGTGCGACAGCCTGCTGATCGGCAAGCAATGCGGCGCGCACACGTTCCCGTACATCGAGGTGAAGAATCCCGGCGCGATCGTCGAGCACGAGGCGACCACCTCGAAGATTTCCGACGACCAGCTGTTCTATTGCCGCTCGCGCGGCATCGCCGAGGAAGACGCGGTGTCGATGATCGTCGACGGCTTCTGCAAACAGGTGTTCAAGGAACTGCCGATGGAGTTCGCGGTGGAGGCGAAGAAGTTGCTGGAGGTTTCGCTGGAAGGGGCGGTGGGATGATGCGGACGGCACAGTATGGGCGGAGCATCGTGAACCCCGACGCATGCACGTGGAAACGTTGGGGTTCGCGGTGCTCGCCCCAACCTGCATCCGCGGCGTGTGCCACATGATCGTCCTGGATGTCGCCCCGGATGGGAAATGAAATGCTGAAGATCGAAAACCTCCACGTCCGCGTCGCCGGCAAGGAAATCCTCAAGGGGGTTTCGCTCGAAGTGAAAGCCGGCGAGATGCACGCGCTCATGGGTCCGAACGGCGCCGGCAAGTCGACGCTCGGCAATGTGCTGGCCGGCCGTGAGGGTTACGAAGTCACCCAGGGCACGGTCGAATACAACGGTCGCGATCTGCTCGAACTTGAGCCCGAGGAGCGCGCGGCGGAAGGCGTGTTCCTCGCGTTCCAGTATCCGGTCGAGATTCCGGGCGTCAACAACACGTATTTCCTGCGCACCGCGCTGAATGCGCAGCGCAAGCGCCGCGGTGAGACCGAACTCGATTCTATGCAGTTCCTGAAGAGGGTGCGCGAGAAGCTCGCAGTGCTGCACCTCAAGGACGAGCTGCTGCATCGCGCGGTCAACGAAGGCTTCTCCGGCGGCGAGAAGAAGCGCAACGAGATCTTCCAGATGGCGCTGCTGGAACCCAGGCTCGCGATCCTCGACGAGACCGATTCCGGCCTCGACATCGATGCGATGAAGCTGGTCGCCGACGGCGTCAATGCGATGCGCGACCCGGCGCGCGCATTCCTCATCGTCACCCACTACCAGCGTCTGCTCGACTATATCGAGCCGGATTTCGTGCACGTGCTCGCCGACGGACGCATCGTCGAAAGCGGCGACAAGTCGCTCGCGCACAGACTCGAGGAACACGGCTACGCGTGGATCGCCGAACGCAGCATGCCCGATACGATCCGCGCCGGAGTGGCCTGAGATGGCGAGCGCGCTGCTCGAATCGCTGCTCGGCGGCATCGATGCGACGGCGTCCGCCGCGCGCCGGGACGCGGCCGCGGCGTTGTTGCGCGACGGCTTGCCGGGTGCGCGCGACGAGGCGTGGAAATATACGAGCTTGCGCGCGCTCGAGCAGCGTCGCTACGCGGCCGGAGATCCGGCGGCCGCGGCGCGCGCCGTCGGCACGGATGCATTCGCATGGCCGGAGATCGCCGGTCCGCGGTTGGTGTTCGTCAATGGTGCGTTCCGTCCGGACCTGTCGGCGTTGCCGATGCAGGCGGGGCTGACGATCGGCCGTCTGCTCGAACAGCGCGACGCATTCGCGCCGCCGGCGCCGACCGACCACTTCGCGGCTGCGCGTCACGATGCGTTCCTGCGCCTCAACGCTGCGCTCGCGATGGACGGTCCATTGATACGCGTTGCCGCCGGCGTCCGCGTCGCCATGCCGCTGCATCTGGTCTTTGTCGGCGCGGCAGGCGACGCCGATATTGCCTGGCAGCTGCGCGCGCTGGTCGAACTCGGTGAAAATGCCGCGCTCGATGTCGTCGAGCATCACGTG
>JBIODY010000091.1:0-8232 GCA_044445505.1 Lysobacterales bacterium | reverse complement strand
TTCGCGCTGGCGTCCTCGATTTCGAAACGCAGCACGCTGGTCGCCGCGAGTTCGCTGCGGTCGGGCGGTCGCGATTCGGCGGCGCGACCGGGAATCAACGCATCCACGATGCGCGCCATCGCAGCGGCTTTTTCGGCCTCGTTCTCGAGCAGGCGCGCGCGGCCGAATGCGACCACCGAGCGGTAGTTCACCGAGTGATCGAAATGCGAGCGTGCGAGCACGAGCCCATCGAAGTGGGTCACGCTGACGCAGGCCTGGACGCCTGCGCCGAGGTTCCCGATCAGCCGGCTCGCGACCGAACCATGCAGCAGCAGCGTATCGCCGTCACGGGCATACAGCATCGGGATCACGAACGGCTGGCCTTCCGTACTGAAACCGACATGCGCGAGCATGCCGGCATCGAGAATCGCGTGCACGGTCGCGCGGTCGTAGTGCCCCCGCGAGCGATTGCGGCGCACCTCGTGCCGCGCGCCGCGTGGATGGACGATATCGACTTGCGAAGGATCTGCGGGCTGATTCATGTATGCGATGACGGCGGAGAAAGACGCACTATCGCGCCAATCATTGGTACCATACAGCCCCGTTTCTTCAGATATTGGCAGGGCCAATCGTGTATCTCGAAATGGATGGCCAGGGCGCGCGCTATGCACAGCTGATCCGCGCGCTGAAAGGCGCGATCCTCGATGGCCGGGTCGCCACCGGAGCGCGCCTGCCGGCGAGCCGTGCGCTGTCGCGCGAGCTCGACGTGTCGCGCAATACCGTGCTCGCGGCCTACGAGCAGTTGCAAGCCGAAGGCTTTTTGCTCGGTCGCGTCGGTTCGGGCAGTTTTGTCGCGAATGTCGGCAACAGCACGCCGCAAAAGCGCGCGCCGAACGCGCTGATCGCACCGTTGTCCGCGTTCGCGCGGCGCGCGCTCGCGAACACGGATGGCCCGCACATTCCGGGGCGCCAGCATCTGGACCTTCGCTACAACCTGCAGTACGGCCTGCCACTGGCGAATCCGCTGCTCGCGAGCGTCTGGCGGCGCGAAGTCAGCCGCGCGGCCGAACACGTCGAGTTCGACTATCCGGACGCGCAGGGACTTCCCGCGTTGCGCGAACAGATCTGCGACTACCTCGCGCGCCGGCGCGGCGTGCCGGCGGTGCCCGAGGACGTACTGGTCGTATCCGGCACCCAGCAGGCGTTTTCGCTCGCCGCGCGCGTGCTGCTCGAAACCGGCGACAGCGTCGTGCTCGAGGATCCGCACTACCGCGGCGCGCGCCAGGCATTCGCGGCGCATGGCGCGCATGCGCGCGGTTGCCGGGTGGACGTCGACGGCCTGGTACCGGCTGCACTGCCGACCCGGGCGCGGCTCGCGGTGGTCACGCCCTCGCACCAGTTTCCGACTGGCGCGTTGCTGCCGCTGCCGCGTCGGGTGGAACTGCTCGACTGGGCCGCCGAGCACCGCGCATGGCTGATCGAGGACGACTACGACGGCGAGTTCCGCTACGGCGGCCGGCCGCTGGCGGCGCTGAAGTCGCTCGACCGCGACGGTCGGGTGATCTACATCGGCAGTTTTTCCAAGGCATTGTTCCCGGCGCTGCGCCTCGGCTACATGGTGCTGCCGGCCGCGCTGCGTGATGCATTCGTCGCTGCGAAGTGGCTGGAGGACCGTGGCTGCGCGGCGCTCGAGCAGGCGGCGCTCGCGACCTTCATGGCCAATGGCGGTTTCGAGCGCCATCTGCGTCGCGCCGCCGTCGCGTTGCGTGCGCGTCGCGCGGCGATGTTGAACGGACTCGGGCGGCATGCTGCCGGCGCGGTCGAGGTCGTCGATTCGAATGCCGGCATGCACCTGACCGCCTGGTTGACGAAGGCGAACCACGGCGAATGCGAACGTCTGGTCGCGCATGCGCGTGCGCGCGGACTCGGCCTGTACACGGTCGCGCCGTACTGCCTCAAGGCTCCGCCGCGGCCCGGACTGGTACTCGGCTATGCGGGGTTGCCGCCGGCGGATATCGATGCGGCGATGCGCCTGTTCGGAAAGTGTCTGCTGGAAACGGGTCTCGCCGATAGCCGGTAGGTGGGCCTTGGCTCACCGTCGCTGCGTCAGGACGAGGATCGGTGGGCTGAAGCCCACCCTACAGGCCACCCTGCACGCTGCCCGGCTGCCGACTCATTGAACGCGCCCCAGGCCCGTTGCGGCATAATGGTTGATCGATCTTTCCCGGCACGTCCCGCTCCACGAAATATGAGCTACAGCCAGACATCCGAACCGATCCGCCTCGGGCGCGACTGCGCTGCCGTGATGGTGCCGCAAGGCGACAACGTGACCCTGCCGGCAGGGCAGATCGGCTACATCACCCAGGCGCTCGGCGGCAGCTTCACCGTATATATCGACGGCAATCTGTTCCGGATCGCCGGTGGCGATGCCGATGCGCTCGGCAAGCAGCCGCCGGCAGCGCTCGAACTCGCCGCCGACGCGGCCGATGCGGATGTCGAGAAGCTGGTCTGGCAGCAGCTGCGCACCTGTTTCGATCCGGAGATCCCGATAAACGTCGTGGAACTCGGCCTGGTGTACGACTGCGATCTCGAACATCTCGAGGATGGCCGCCGCAAGGTCAACGTACGCATGACATTGACCGCACCGGGTTGCGGCATGGGCGAGATCCTCGTCGACGATGTGCGCACCAAGCTCGAAATGATTCCGACCGTGGCCGAGGCCGATGTCGATCTGGTATTCGATCCGCCGTGGAACCAGAGCATGATGTCCGAGGCGGCGCGGCTCGAGACCGGCATGTTGTAGGGGGCTAAGGGCGAGAGCTGAGGGTTGCGACAAGAGCTTGTGAAAAATTCGACGGGCTGGCACGGAGCCGAGCTTTTCCTTCCCCTGCGCAGCGGGGGAAGGTGCCGAAGGCGGATGGGGGCGCTCTTGATCCTGCTTTTACGTGAGGAAGCGCCCCCTTCAGCCCTTCGGGCAGCTTCCCCCGCTGCGCAGGGGAAGCGAAAGCAATTTTTCTCAGGCCTCAGCCCTGCTCGTTCGGAGGATCACGATGAAACGTCGCCTGCACCTGATCGCACTGACCTTGTTCGTCATCACCCTGTTCTACGATGTCGTCGTCTGGGGCGCGCTGCCGCGCTTGCCGGAGGTCGGTGCCTCGATCGTCGATTCCGCGCGCCGCGAGGCGCCGCTGGCGTCGACCTACATCGCGATCGGCAGCGGCCTTGACGGCGCGGTTCCGGCATTGCAGGCGTTCGGCGAGCAGCGGTTGACTAGCGCATTCGGCGACGGCTTCGAGCGCATCCGCGGCGACGCCACGGTCGCGATGGACCTGATCTTCAACCGGACCTGGAATAGCGAGCATCGCTGGCTCAAGACCATGTACTGGGCGGCACCGTTTCTGCTGCTGCTGAGCCTGGTCCTCTGGGTGCGGCGGCCCAAACCGGTACGCGTGTTCGGCGCGCGCCGCTGAAGCGCGCATCCGCGCTACGCCATGCGACGGCGCATGGCGCGGAAGTTCGACTACATCACACTTTCCGTGCCGCAGCGCAGCTTGTCGGTCGTTCGCGCGCGATGCTAGTGTCGGCAGGCTCTTCGACCTGAAACCCGAAGAGCCGGTACCTGCGACTCAGGTGCTCAAAGCCTGCAGTCATCGCAACAGACAATCCTGTTCGCCGGCCATGAGAGGGGTGCGGCGAGGGGATGGATGCGACCGGGGGGCGAAAGGAGCTTCGCATCGGAGCTGCGGATTCCTGTCCGCGGCAACTCAACATTTCGATGTGGGGGTAGTCAGTGAACTTCAAGTCACTCGTTAACCTGCGGCACAGCACGCTGGCCGCAGCGGCGCTCATCGCGTTCAGCGCATACGCGACTGCGGGCACCGCTCAGGTGGAAATGCAGAACGGCAGTTCGGTCCAGGCCGAGAGCGCGGTCAATCCGTACTCCCCGCAGAACGGGCATCCGTATCGTCACGGCGTGATTCCGACCCTGGAAGTCCAGGCGAAGATGAAGCAGTGGGACGCCCAGCATCCGCCGGGTCTCACCGTGGCGACCGGCCCGCAGACCCTGTCCTATGGCGGCGGCGTCAACGGCGTCGGCGTGCTGAGCGGCCACTCGAAGGTCTATCTGGTGTTCTACGGAACCCAGTGGGGCACGCAGAGCACAAACGCGAACGGCGACCTGACATTCTCCGGAGATTCGAGCGGTGGAGCACCGGTCGCGCAGGAGATGTTCAAGGGCGTCGGCACCGGCGCCGAGTTGTGGTCGGCGGAGCTGACCCAATGGTGCGACGGTCCCAACGTCACCAGCGGTGCGGTCAGTTGCCCGGCAAACGGCAACTTCATTCCGTACCAGAGCGGCGGCGTGCTGGCCGGTGTGTGGTACGACAACTCGGCCGCATCTCCCGCGGCGGCCACGGCCGCCCAGCTCGGCCAGGAAGCGGTCAGGGCCGCGACCCATTTCGGCAACACCACCACCGCGTCGAACCGCTACACCTACTACGTGATCATGTCGCCGCACGGCACCAACCCGGATAACTACCAGGGTCAGTACTGCGCGTGGCATGACTGGACCGGTGATGTCGGCATCAATTCGATCGATCTCGCGTTCAGCAACCAGCCATACAACACGGACTCGGGTGCCGGCTGCGGCGTGGGCTTCGTCAACAGCCCGGGCACGCTGGACGGCTACACGATGACGCTCGGCCATGAGTGGCACGAGACGATGTCGGACCAGTTCCCGGCAGGCGGCTGGACCAACCACACCGGCAGCTCCTACAACGGCCAGGAGAACTCCGACGAGTGCGCCTGGATCGCGGCGGGTCAGGCCGGCGGTGCGGCCAACGTCAGCATGGGCACCGGCACCTTCACCGAGCAGGCCAGCTGGTCCAACGACACCAATTCGTGTGCGATCTCGCACCCGATCGTCGGTGGTGGTGGCGGCAACGTACCACCGGTCGCGGGCTTCAGCTTCACGACCAGTGGCCTGGTCGCGAACTTCATCGACAGCTCGACCGACAGTGACGGCACGATTTCGTCGCGCGCCTGGACGTTCGGCGATGGCGGTACCTCGACCGCGACCAACCCGAGCCACACCTATGCGGCAGCCGGCACCTACAGCGTCTCGCTGAAGGTCACCGACAACGGTGGCGCGACCAACACCAAGACAACCCCGGTCACGGTATCGGGCGGCGGTGGCGGCAACGTGCTGCAGAACGGCGTGCCGGTGACAGGACTTGCGGCGACCACCGGCAACCAGCTGAACTACACGATGGTGGTTCCGGCGGGCGCGACGAGCCTCAACTTCGCGATCTCCGGCGGCACCGGCGATGCCGACATGTACGTGAAGTTCGGTTCGCCGCCGACCCTGACCAGCTACGACTGCCGGCCGTACATCACCGGCAACAACGAAAGTTGCCCGATCACGACCGCGCAAGCCGGCACGTACTACGTGATGCTCAATGCGTATGCGAGCTTCACCGGCGTCAGCCTGGTCGGCAGCTATTCGACCGGTGGCGGCGGTGGCGGCAGCGTGTTGCAGAGCGGTGTGCCGGTCACCGGCGTCTCCGCCGCGCTGCATGCCTACTCGACGACGTACACGATCGTGGTTCCGGCCGGCAAGACCAACCTGACGGTCACCACGTCGGGTGGCACCGGTGACGGCGACCTGTACGTGCGTCTCGGCGCCGCACCGACGACATCGACCTACACCTGCCGCTCGTGGGTGGTCGGCAACACCGAAAGATGCTCGATCACTCCATCGGCCGGTACGTACTACATCCGCGTGTACGGCTACACCGCGGCAGCGGGCATCACGCTGACGGCGACCTATTCGCCGTAAACTGCATTGCAGAATGAATGCGTGCCACGGATGGCGCTGCAAGGGACACGGCGGCCGGGTCATACCGGCCGCCTTTTTTTTTGCGCGCGGGATTCCAGCAACGAGGCGCGATGCACACCGCGCGCAATGTGCGCGTGAGGAGCGCGCCGCGCGAACTGCCTTTTCCTGAATGAAGCGTGCACGCTGCGTTCGCGCCGCGCTCGGCGTGCATCTAGACTCGACCGGCAAACGCATTCGCGCTGCCGATGACGGGACATGCTCAAGCGACTCCGGAACCTGCTGGTCGTGGCCGCGATCCTCGCGCTGGTACCGGCGGCGATCGCGGCGTTCATGGCATCCTTCGACTGGAACCGCGCCAAGCCGTGGCTGCAGACGCGGGTCGGTGCCGCGATCGGGCGTGATGTCGCGATCACCGGCGAGTTGCGTGCGAACTGGAGCTGGCGCGACGCCGAGGGCGCATGGTCGCCCGGCTTGCGCTTCGCCGCCGCCGACGTGCAGGTCGGCAATCCGGACTGGGCCAAGGCGAAGCATTTTGCCGAGCTCGGCGCGATCGATGTCGATCTTCGCTTGCTGCCGTTGCTGCGGCACCGGATCTCGATTCCGTCGGTACGCCTGGTGCGCCCGTCGCTGGATCTGGAACGCCGCAAGGACGATCGCGACAACTGGACGTTCGCACCCGCGGCACCGGATGCGGCGCCGGCGTGGACGTTCGAGTTCGGCGAGATCGAATTCGATGCGGGCGACGTAACCATCGCCGATGCCGAACGCGGTCTTGACGTGCATGCCGAGATCACCGCGCTGGATGCGCCGATTCCGTTCGGGCAGCGCGTGCAGGGCGACGATCCGAGCACGCGCCGCGAGGTCGTGCAGCGCGTCGGACGCGTCGCGGCGCAACGCCTGCGCGAAGCGGCCGAGAAGCGCGAGGCGCGTGCGGGCCCGCGCTTGCGCAAGGAGCCGCTGCCGTACCTGTTCGCCTGGAAGGCGAAGGGCACACTGCAGGGCGAGCGCGTCGAGGGCGAGGGCCGATTCGGCGGTGTGCTGGCCCTGCAGAATCCGGATCGGCCGTTTCCGGTGCGCGCGGACATCGATGTAGGTGCGACCGAAATCGCGTTGACCGGCACGATCACCGATCCAGCCAGCCCCGATGCGATCGACATGCGCCTGTGGATCAGCGGACGGAACCTGGCCCAGCTCTATCCGATCGCCGGGTTGGTGCTGCCGAACACGCCGCCGTACGCGACGGTCGGCCGCCTGAGCGGACGTTTCCATCCGCACCGCTCGCGGCTGCGCTACGAGGATTTCAGCGCGCGCGTCGGTGGCAGCGATCTCGCCGGCACGCTGACCTACCGGTCCGGCGTGCCGCGCCCGACGTTGACCGGCAATGTCGATTCGACGTTGCTGCAGTTCGAGGACCTCGGCGTGCTGGTCGGCGCGGACACGACACGCTCCGGGGCAGGTGATGCCTCGCCGAAGCGGGCGGGCAAGGTGCTGCCGGCCGAGCCGTTCGAGGCCGATCGCTGGCGGCAGATGGATGCCGATGTGCACTTCTCCGGCAAGCGCGTCGTGCGCACCGTCGAGCTGCCGATCCGCGACGTCGACACGCGCATCGTCATGAAGGATGCGGTGCTCACGCTCGATCCGCTGCGCTTCGGCATGGCCGGTGGCAATGTGCGCGCGTCGTTGCGGGTAGACGGCAAGCCGCGGCCGCCGCGCGCCAGCGTCGCGCTCGACCTGCGCAAGCTGCAGTTGCGGCGCCTGTTCGAGAAGGTCGACGGGCTTTCGACCAGCCTCGGCGAAGTCAACGGCACGATCGAGCTCGCGGGCAGCGGCCCGTCGGTCGCGACCCTGCTCGGCTCATCCGACGGTTCGCTGAAGCTGCTGATGACCGACGGCCGCATCAGCGAGGTGCTGATGGAGAAGGCTGCGTTGAACCTGGCCAACGTGGTGCTGGCCAAGCTGGCCGGCGACCGCCAGGTCGGCATCGACTGCGCGGCGGCGGACTTCACCGCGAAGCACGGCGTGCTGACCGCGAACCTGTTCGTGTTCGATACCGAAAACGCGCTGATCGACATCGATGGCCGCATCAGCCTCGCCGACGAGAAGGTCGACCTGACCCTGCATCCGCATACCAAGGGCCCGCGCATCCTTTCGCTGCGCTCGCCGCTGCATGTCACCGGCACGTTCGAACACATCGACGTCGGCATCGACAAGAAGAGCCTGTTCGCGCGCGGAGGCGCCGCGATCGGGCTGGGCCTGATCGCGGCGCCGTTGATCGCGCTGCTGCCGACTACGGCCCTGAGCGACGACGCGCGCAGGAGCTGCGCTCCGCTGGTCGCGCAGGTGAAGCAGGCGGCGGCGCACAAGACAGCCGACGCGGCGCCGGCCGCCGCGAAGCACAGCCGTTCCGGCACGAAGCG
>JBIODY010000090.1:0-8356 GCA_044445505.1 Lysobacterales bacterium | reverse complement strand
GTACCTCAACGGCCACAGCGACGTGGTCGCCGGAGCCTTGTGCGGCAGCACGACATTGATCCGCGAAGTGTTCCGCGGACCGTACATGACCCTGGGCGCAATCCTCGCGCCGCACGATGCGTGGCTGATGATCCGTGGCCTGCGTACCCTGCCGATGCGCATGCAGCGTATTGCCGCGAGCACCTCGCAGGTGCTCGCATTTCTCGAAAACCATCCGCGCGTGCGCCGCGTGTATTCGCCGCGCGCGAGCGGAAATCCGCAGCTGGCCCTGGGCGAGCTCCAGTTGCGTGGTGCGAGCGGCCTGCTCACGATCGAACTCGACGTGCCGGATGTAGCCGCCGTCGAACGCTTCTGCGACGGCCTCACGCGTTTCCTGATGACGGTGTCCTGGGGCGGCTACGAATCGCTCGCTTTTCCGGTCTGCGCGGTGTTTCCACGAGACGCGCCGTTGCATCCCCCGGCCGGCTTGCCGCTGAACCTGGTGCGCCTCTCGATCGGGCTCGAGGAGGCTGAGGTGCTGATTGCGGATCTCGAAAACGCGCTCGCGGCCATTTGATTTTTGTGGGATCAAGGCCCGGCGCTGAACAGCCGCCAGCCCAGCAACGCAGCGGCGAGCGCCAGCACGACGAGGATCACGGCGGCGACGTTCAACAGGCGTCCGATGCTCATGGCGAATTCACCGCGGCGGATCGGCGTGTCGCGCAGTACGCGCGCCTCTGCCAGCGGCCAACGTTGCTGCGCACGGGCGCGCCGTGCAACGCGCGCCGAATAGCCGGCAAGCAGCGCGAGGCACAGCGCGCTCGCGGTCATCGCAAAGCCGATCCAGCGCCGCAGGCTTGCGACAAGGCGCTCGGCCGGCATGCTTGCCGCGATGTTCGTCATCCAGTGCTGGACGCCGATCAGGAGCGCAAATGCGGCGAGCCCGGCAACACCCAATACCAGGATGGTCACGCGGCGCAGCCGCAGATCGGCGTGCTGGATCTCGGTGTTCATTTCGCCTCCCCGTAACCGGATGTCGGACAATCCGGCCCGGATGTTCCGACTCGCATACTCGCGCGGCAAAACCGCGCCACCTGCGCCACGGACCAAAGCACCCGGGTGATCGATCCGCGCGATGCACCCTGGCATCGCGCTGCAGGTGCCTCGAAAGCGATTTCCAGACAACCTGCCAACCCGGAAACTATAGCAACGCGGACTGCCAATGGCGTGCCCTCCGTCGCCGAATCGCGGCGCCGGTCGCGGCTGCCATTGAGCGGTTGAAAACCGCTCCGGCACACGGACGTGACGCCGCGACAGGATGCCCGGTTTTGCAAACTGATCTATTCTCGGCCGATGAACCGACTCCCGCTGCTCGTGCTCCTGCTCGCATCCCTGGTCGCCTGCCAGACCCTGCGCCCCGGCGGTTCGGTGCGCGCGATCCCGTCGGTCGGGTCCGTCGCAGGCGAATACGACAACCACGAACAGGTGTGGAGCGCACACGAGGCCGCGGCCGCCGTCCCGCCGCCGCATGTCGCGGTCACGATCGAGGCGACGCCGCGCGAGGACTGGTCGCTGTGGCACGTCAGCCTCGACGCAACGCCATCGATCGCCGCGCACTGGGCGATGCAGCGGGTCGTGGCCGGGGACGGATCGGCGCTGCTGGTGCCGCATCGCGCGATGGTGGCGACGCCCGCGGCCGGCAGCGCATTCGATCCGAAACAATGGGCGCCGCTCGATGCCTGCGCGCTGCATGGCGCGGATGCGGCGACCGGCATGCGCCTCGCAGCGGATCCGGCCGCCTGCGCAGTACTGGCGCCGGGCATCGGTGCCGAAGCTGCGCTGCTGCCGCTCGTGATCGAGCATGCGGGCGAGTGGTTGCATCTGCGGCTCTACGTCGACCAGGCGCGCGGCGCCGATGCGCGCGAAGACCTGCGCAAGGTGCAGGTGTTCGAAGGCTGGGCGGCGATCAACGGCGCTGGTCCGAGTGCGGTCGCCGACGCCAACGACTGGCACATGAACCGGAAACTCCGGCTCGGCAGTGAAGGCGGGCGCGCGGCGCTCGCCTGGCGCGATGGCAAGCCGTCGGGCTATTCGCTTGCGCTCGAGCGCCTCACCTACCGCGAGGGCAACGTGCCGGTGTTGAAGCTGTCGGTTGTCGAGGACACGAGCGGGCGCACCCTGGCCTACGCCTGGGCGAACCCGGAGGCGACGCGGATCGGCATCAATCTCGGCTGGGTCCAGGTCGGCATCGAGCGTAGCGGCACGTCGCCGGGGCGCTGATCATGCGCCGGCAGGTCAAAGCGCTTCGAAAATCCCCGCCGCGCCCATGCCGGTGCCGATGCACATCGTGACCATGCCGTATTTCTGTTTGCGCCGGCGCAGGCCGTGGATCAGCGTCGCTGCGCGGATCGCACCGGTCGCGCCGAGCGGATGGCCAAGTGCGATCGCGCCGCCGAGCGGGTTGACCTTCGCGGCATCGAGGCCGACGTCGCGGATCACCGCGAGCGCCTGTGCCGCGAACGCCTCGTTGAGCTCGATCCAGTCGAGCTGGTCGCGCCCGATGCCGGTCTGTTCCAGCGCCTTCGGGATCGCGGCGATCGGACCGATGCCCATGATTTCGGGCGGCACGCCGGCGACCGCGAAGCCGACGAAGCGTGCCAGCGGCGTCAGACCGTAGGCCTTGATCGCATGTTCGCTCGCGAGCAGCAGCGCGCCGGCGCCGTCGGACATCTGCGACGAATTGCCGGCGGTGACGCTGCCGCCCACGCGGAATACGGGTTTCAACCTGGCCAGGCCTTCCAGGCTCGAATCCTTGCGCGGGCCTTCGTCGGTCGAGATCACGCGTGAGTCATCGCGGATCGTGTGCGTGGCGAGGTCAGGGTAATGATCGGCCAGCGTGAATGGCGCGATCTCGCTGGCGAATTCGCCGGCCGCGATCGCCGCGAGCGCCTTCCGGTGCGAGGCGAGCGCGAACGCATCCTGGTCCTCGCGACTGACTTTCCACCTCTCCGCGACCTTCTCGGCGGTGATGCCCATGCCGTACGCGATCGCGACGTTGTCGTCGCTGAACGCGGCCGGATTCATCGCGACCTTGTGGCCCATCATCGGCACCATGCTCATCGACTCGGTGCCGCCGGCGAGCATCAGGTCCGCTTCGCCGAGGCGGATCCGGTCGGCCGCCATCGCGATCGCCTGCAGGCCCGACGAGCAGAAGCGGTTGACGGTGACACCAGGCAGCGTGTCCGGCAGGCCGGCCAGCAGCAGGCCGATGCGCGCGACGTTCATGCCTTGCTCGGCCTCGGGCATCGCGCAGCCGATGATCACGTCACCGATGCGCGTCGGATCGATGCCCGGCGCCTGCGCCATCGTCGCGCGGATCACATGCGCGAGCAGGTCGTCGGGGCGGGTGTTGCGGAACATGCCACGCGGCGCCTTGCCGACCGGGGTGCGCACGGCGCTGACGATGTAGGCGTCCTGGGTTTGACGGGTCATGGTTATTCTCCTGTGCGCCGGCATGGTCTGCGGCGCGATTTGGAATTTTCGTCATTGGTTTGTCTGCGCAGTCAGTTTCGCAGCGGTTTACCTGTCGTCAGCGTGTGCTGGATGCGCTCCTGCGTCTTCGGCATCTGCACGAGCTCGAAGAAGTGTTTGCGCTCGAGCTCGAGCAACCACTGCTCATCCACCAGTGAGCCGCGTTCGATCACGCCGCCGCACAGCACGTCGGCGATACGCGAGGCGATCTCATAGTCGTGCGGCGAGATGAAGCGGCCTTCGAGCATGTTGACCAGGATCATCTTCAGCGTCGCGGTGCCGACGTCGCCGGCGGCGACCACGTCGCGTGCAGGCAGGGGCGGGCGGTAGCCGGATTCGGCCAGTGAAGCGGCGACTTGCTTGGCGATGTACAGCAGTTCAAAGCTGTTGAACACGATGCCGTCGTCAGGGCGCAGCACGCCGAGCTGCTTCGCTTCGAGCGCGCTGCCGGACAGCTTCGCCTGTGCGACCGCCTCGAACATGCGCTTGACCTCCGGGAACGGATCGCCATCGGCCGCACGCTGCGATGCGCGCACCGCGATCTCCTTGAGCCCGCCACCCCCGGGGATCAGGCCGACGCCGGCCTCGACCAGGCCGATGTAACTCTCCAGCGCCGCGACCGTGCGTGCGCAGTGCATCTGGAATTCGCAGCCGCCGCCGAGGGTGAGGCCGCGCACTGCGGCCACGACCGGCACCAGCGAATATTTCAGCGCCATGCTGGTCTTCTGGAAATTCGCGATCATCGATTCGAGCGCGTCGATCCTGCCGGACTGGACCTGGGCCAGCATGCCCTTGAGATCCGCGCCGGCCGAGAACGCGTCGCCGCTCTGCCAGATCACCAGCGCCTTGAGATTTTTCTCCGCGAAGTCGATCGCCTGCTGCACGCCTTCGAGCACCACGTCGTTGACCGTGTTCATCTTGGTCTTGAACGAGACGATGCCGATGCCGTCATCGCCGAGCTGCCACAGGCGCACGCCATCGTTTTCCCACAGTGTCGTGCCGGTGTCGAACGTCTCGCCGATCAGCGCATCCGGGAACAGCTGGCGCTGGTAGACCGGATGCGACGAACGCGGCTCGTCCCTGCCGCTTTGCGGCGAATAGGAACCCGCCGCATGGTGCACGCCATCGATCTTGCCGACCCAGGCCGGCAACGGAGCGCTGCTCATCGCCTTGCCGGCGGCAATGTCCTCGGCGATCCACTTCGCGACATCGGCCCAGCCGGCCGATTGCCAGGTTTCGAACGGGCCGAGCTTCCAGCCGTAGCCCCAACGGATCGCCAAATCGACATCGCGCGCGGTCTCGGCGATGTCGGCAAGGTGATACGCGGAATAATGGAACAGATCGCGGAACACGGCCCACAGGAACTGCGCCTGCGGGTCATTCGAGGCGCGCAGCCTGGCGAACTTCTCGGCGGGGTTCTTGATCGCGAGGATCGCAGCGACTTCGTCGGATGGTTTCGTGGCGGACGGTGCGTAGTCCTGCTTGCCCAGATCGAGGACCGCGATGTCCTTGCCGACCTTCTTGTAGATGCCAGCACCGGTCTTCTGGCCGAGCGCGCCTTTCGCGATCAGCGCGCCCAGCCACGCCGGGGCCTGGAAATGCGCGTGCCAGGGGTCGTTCGGCAAGGTATCGGCCATCGTCCTGATCACGTGCGCCATGGTATCGAGGCCGACCACGTCCGCGGTGCGGTAGGTCGCGCTTTTCGGACGGCCGATCGCCGGTCCGGTCAGCGCATCGGCAAGATCGAAACCGAGTTTGAATGCGGCGGTGTGATGCATCGTCGCGAGGATCGAGAACACCCCGATGCGATTGCCGATGAAGTTCGGCGTGTCCTTCGCATGGACCACGCCCTTGCCGAGCGTCGTCGTCAGGAACGCCTCGAGGCCGGCGAGCACGTCGCGGTCGGTCTCCTTGTCGGGGATCAGCTCGACCAGGTGCATGTAGCGTGGCGGGTTGAAGAAGTGGATGCCGCTGAAGCGCGGCCGCAGGCGGACCGGCAATGCCTGCGCCAGTGAGTTGATCGAAAGGCCCGACGTGTTGCTGGCAACGACAGCAGAATCAGAGAGATATGGCGCGATCTTCTTGTAGAGATCGAGCTTCCAGTCCATGCGCTCGGCGATTGCCTCGACGACCAGGTCGCAGCCATGCAGCGCTTCCAGGTTGTCGTCATAGTTCGCCGCGGTGATCGCGGCAACCCGCGACTTCTCGGCCAGCGGCGCCGGCGACAGCCGGGCGAGGTTCTGGATCGCCTTGGTCGCGATGCCGTTCTTGTCGCCGTCCTTTGCCGGGAGGTCGAACAGCAGGGTTTCGACGCCGGCATTGGCCAGATGTGCGGCAATCTGTGCGCCCATGACGCCGGCGCCGAGCACGGCTGCTTTGCGGATACGAAGGGGAGCGTTGCTCATGCGGGACCTCATGCGACTGGCTTTTCAGAAAAGTACGGTGGGATGGCCGCTGGCCGGCTTTGCGATCGTCGGGGAGCGCAGAACGGCCCGCAACTACTCAGCGCGCAGGCCCGCGGCCGCAAAGCGCACCAAGTGCCGCGCGGCCTGCTCGCGATGGCTGTGTTCGCTGACATCGTTCTTGCGCTTGATCATGCCGAAATCGGCCATTGCATAGGTGAGGGCGCCGGCGACGATATCGAGGCGCCAGTACAGTTCCTGCTTGTCCAGGTGCGGCAGCAGGGCGGCGAACGCCGTCGCGAATTCGCGCAGCACATGCCCGTAGTTGTCCGACAGGAACTTGCGCAGGCGCTCGTCGTGCTCGGCATAGGCGCGCGCGAGCACGCGCACGAAGGCGGCGCCGCCGGCGCTGTCCATCGATTGTTCCAGCGCGGGGCGGATAAAGGCCTCCAGCACGTCCTCGAGCTGCGGTGCCGGTCTTGCGCCGACCGCGGCGAGTGCGGCGAGGCGCTCCCGATTGAGCTCGTCGAGGCGGCGTCGGAATACCTCCTCGATCAGGCTCTCCTTCGAGCCGAAGTGATAGTTCACCGCGGCAAGGTTGACTTTTGCTGCCGCTGTCACCTGGCGCAGCGACGCGCCGACGAAGCCATGCCGCGCGAACAACGCTTCGGCGACGCCGAGGATGCGTTCCTTTGTGGAAAAAACGGGCTCGCTCGCGCGCATGGCTCGCCGGATTCGATGTCAAACGATCGTTTGAATGGTAGGCGAAGCGCGCCGAAGCGGTCAAACCGGACGTCGGCGGCGGTGTCCAATTCCGCAGAAATTAGCTAGAATCCAGCACGATAATGTGAGCTAAGCCCGTGGATTGGCGCGAGTTTGGCGTTATAACGACGGTCCAGTCGTTCCCCTGAACCCGAAACCCACGGAGATCCCGGCATGGCGCTGGAGCGCACCCTTTCCATCATCAAACCCGACGCGGTCGCGAAGAACGTGATCGGCGAGATCTATTCGCGCTTCGAGAAAACCGGTCTCAGGATCGTCGCAGCGAAGATGAAACATCTGTCGCGCGAGGAAGCCGAGGGTTTCTATGCAGTGCATCGCGAGCGTCCGTTCTTCAAGGCGCTCGTCGAATTCATGATTTCCGGACCGGTGATGATCCAGGCGCTCGAAGGCGAGAACGCGGTGCTGAGGCATCGCGACCTGATGGGCGCGACGAATCCGAAGGAGGCCGCACCCGGCACGATCCGCGCCGATTTCGCGACGTCGATCGATGCGAACGCAGTGCACGGTTCCGATGCGGTCGATGCCGCAAAAGTGGAAATCGCGTATTTTTTCGCAAGCACCGAACTCTGCGCACGCTAGACCAGTGAAATGCCGTGATTGAACATCCTGTCCAACATTTGCTCGCCGAGTCCGGTACAGGCCCGGACTCGGCTC
Organism: Lysobacterales bacterium; assembly: GCA_044445505.1. Lineage (GTDB taxonomy): Bacteria > Pseudomonadota > Gammaproteobacteria > Xanthomonadales > Rhodanobacteraceae > Dokdonella_A. The sequence continues at coordinate 1,007 of JBIODY010000090.1, read as the reverse complement.
CGTCGTCTCGCCTTGGCGAAACGACGCGCGGGCCATCCCTGGCCCGTGAACCGGTGACAACGGCGAAGCCCAATCTGTTCGACTACGACCGCAACGGTCTGCGCGAGCTGTTCGCACAGCTCGGCGAGAAACCGTATCGCGCGGACCAGGTCATGAAATGGATCTACCACCGCCACGTCACCGACTTTGCGCAGATGACCGATGTCGGCAAGGTCCTGCGCGACAAGCTGAGCCAGGCGGTCGAGATCACGGCGCCGAACACGCTGCTCGAGAAACAGGCGATCGACGGCACGCACAAGTGGCTGCTCGGCATGGATGGCGGCAACGCGATCGAGGCGGTGTTCATCCCGGAAACCTCGCGCGGCACGCTGTGCGTCTCTTCGCAGGTCGGTTGCGGGCTCGCCTGCACGTTCTGCTCGACCGGCACCCAGGGCTTCAACCGCAACCTGTCCTCAGCCGAGATCATCGGTCAGGTATGGGTCGCGGCGAAGCATCTGGGCAACGTGCCGCACCATCAGCGCAAGCTCACCAATGTGGTGATGATGGGCATGGGCGAGCCGTTGCTGAATTTCGACAATGTCGTCACCGCGATGAGCGTGATGCGCGACGATCTCGGTTTCGGCCTCGCCAACAAGCGCGTCACGCTGTCGACCGCCGGCCTGGTGCCGATGATCGACAAGCTGGGCGAAATCGCCGATGTCTCGCTCGCGGTTTCGCTGCATGCGCCGAACGACGAACTGCGCTCGGAACTTGTGCCGCTCAACAGGAAATACCCGATCACCGAATTGCTCGACGCGTGCGCGCGTTTCGCGGCGCGTCGGCCGCGCACGACGATCACCTTCGAATACACGATGTTGAAAGACGTCAACGACAAGCCGGAACATGCGCGCCAGCTGATCAAGCTGAGGCGCAGGCTGCCGGCCAAAGTCAACCTGATTCCGATCAACCCGGTCCACGGCACGCGTTACACGCGTTCCGACGATTCCGTGATCCGCGCATTCCAGAAG
>JBIODY010000089.1:0-8369 GCA_044445505.1 Lysobacterales bacterium | reverse complement strand
GGCGACCGTGCAATAGAGCTCGGTGCGGTTGCAGGTCGACAGGATCGCCGCTTCGCGCACGCCGGGCTCGGCGAGAAGCTCGGCGAGTGCGGGCGCCGCCGCCGCGGCCGGAAACGCGACGCGATCACGCAAGCTCAGCGGCGCGGTCAGGTGATTGAGTCCGAGGGCGACGAGAGCCATCTTGAGAGAGTCGTTTTGAAACAGGCGCCATGTGGAATGACCGAATGTGCGGCGCGAGATGGCGGTTCCGATACCGCGGACCAGATCCGCTAAGCTGACGGCCACGGATCGCGCCGACCCGCTGCGGATACGGCGAATTGTGCGGGCGCTGCCCGTTGATATCAAGCAATACAAGGCTTTGCATGCATCCTGTTCACAACTCCAGCACGCAGTCGACGAAGCGTTCCGGCGCGGCATCGAAAGCCGGTGCGATCGCGTTTTGCGCGCTGCTCGGCGCCTGCGCCAGCGTGCGTCCCAATGCGCCCGGTGCGCAACCCTTCACGCGTTCGGTTGTGGCCCCGGTCGCCGCCGATCGCGACCTGCTGCTGAAAACGCTTGCGGCGCAGTTCGCGTTGCAGAACAACGATCTCAAGGCTGGCGCGCGAGGCTTCACCGAGGCAGCCGAACTCGGCGCCGATCCAATGCTGGCCGAGGAGGCGACCCGGCTCGCGTTGTCGGTCAAGAACTGGGCGCTGGCCCGCCGCGGCTTGGCGCGCTGGCAGGAGCTTGCGCCGCGCGACCCCGGCGTGACCCAGGCGCGTGCGTGGCTCGCGCTCGGCGAAAAGCGCGGCGATGAGGCTTATGCGGATCTCGATGCGCTGGCCACGCGCGGCGACGACGAGGCGTGGCGGCTGATCGCGCAGGCGCTGCTCGGCAGCGACGACAAGGGCACGGCGGCACGCCTGCTCGAACGTCTCGCGAGCGCGCAACGGCTCCACGGCAAGGAAACCAACGCGGTCGCGATGAGCCAGCTCGCGTTCAAGCTCGGCGACAAGGCGCTGGCGCAACGTCTCGCCGATGCGGCGGTCGCGCGTTTCCACGGCGAGGAAGCCTACGCCTGGCGCGCGCGGCTGGCGCTCGACCGTGGCGACAAGACGGCTGCGCGTGCGACCTATGCCGAGGCGCTCAGGCACGCGCCTTCGAGCCTGCGCCTGCGCGGCGGTTACGCGGCGCTGCTCGCCGACAGTGGCGACAACGCCGCGGCCGCGCGCGAACTCAGTGTCGGGCCGCAGAACGACACGACCTATGCGGCGCGCGCCGCCTATGCCGCGCGGGCCAAGGACAATGCGGCGCTCAACGCGTTGTATCGCGAGGTGAATGCGGACAACAGTGGACGCACGGGCAAGCGCCTGTACCTGCTGGGCCAGATTGCCGAAATGACCGACCGGCGCGAGGCGGCGCTGGACTGGTATCGCGAGATCTCCGACGCGGATGAGCACTGGTTCGATGCGCAACTGCGCGAGGCGGTGGTGCTCGATCAACTCGGCCGCACCGATGCGGCGGTGGATTTCCTGCACCAGATCGAAGCGCAGACCGCCGAGGATGGCGAACAACTCGGCAATGCGTATCTGCTCGAAGCCGACCTGCTCGCGCGCAGGCAGCGACCCGGCGATGCGCTCGGCGTCTATACGCGCGCGCTCGGCACATTGCGGGACGATCCGCGCCTGCTCTATGCACGCGCCTTGCTCGCGGTCGATCAGGGCGATCTCGCCGCCGGCGAGCGCGACCTGCGCCGCGTGATCGAGCTCAAGCCCGACAACGCCGAGGCGCTGAACGCACTCGGTTACACCCTGGCCGATCATGGCGAGCGCAAGCAGGAGGCACTCGACCTGATCCAACGCGCGCTGAAATTGAAACCCGACGAACCGGCGATCATCGACAGCATGGGCTGGGTGCGCTACCGCATGGGCGATCTGGACGCCTCGCTCGAGGACCTGCGACGCGCCTACGCGAAGCAGCCCGATCCGGATATCGCCGCGCATCTCGGCGAAGTGCTGTGGGTCAAGGGCGCGCACGACGAGGCGCGGCGCATCTGGGATGAAGGGCGCAAGAAGGACGCCAGCAACAAGGCGCTGCTGGAAACGATCAAGCGGCTGGCGCGATGAAGCGGCGCGCCGCGCGCGCCATCGCGCTGGCGGCGGTCTTGTTGCTGCTCGGCGCCTGCGCTGTTCAACGCGTGAAACCGCTGCAGGCGGATGCGACGTCGCTGGCGCGTCAGGCCGCACGTGAGCGCACGCTCGCGGCGCATCCGGCATGGGCCCTGCAAGGCCGGCTCGGCATATCGGACACGCATGACAGCGGCAGCGGATCGCTGGAGTGGACGCAGCACGGCGCGGAATTCCGCTTCAGCGTGCATGCGCCGGTCACCGGCAAGACGTGGATCCTGTCCGGCGATCCGCAGCAGGCGACCCTCGAAGGCTTGCACGCGCAGCCCGTGCGCGGGCGCGACGCGGCGCAATTGCTCGAGCGCGAGCTCGGGTGGCGGGTGCCGATGGCGGAACTCGTGGACTGGGTGCGCGGTGCGCGCGCACCGGGCGAGGCGCGCATCCAGTTCCGCGCGGATGGCCTGCCCGCCGAATTCGACCAGGCAGGCTGGAAAGTCCAATTCCTCGAATACGACCGGAGTCGCGAGCCGGCCTTGCCGAGCCGGGTCTTCGCGAGCAAGGGCGACTACAAGGTGCGCCTGGCGATCCACGCCTGGACCCTGCCTTGAGCGCGCCGCCGTCCGCGGATGGACCGATGCCACGCCGCGGCTGGAGCGAATGGCCGGCGCCGGCCAAGCTGAACCTGTTCTTGCACATCACCGGCCGCCGCGCCGATGGCTATCACCTGCTGCAGACCATGTTCCAACTGCTCGATTGGGGCGATCGCGTGCGTCTGCGGGTGCGCGAGGACGACCGGATCCAGCGTATCGATCCGCTGTCGGGTGTCGCCGCCGAGGCCGATCTGGCGGTGCGTGCCGCACGTGCGCTGCAGGCCGCCTGTGGCAGCCTTCCCGGCGCGGACATCGCGATCGACAAGCGCATCCCGCAGGGCGGGGGCCTGGGCGGCGGCAGTTCGGATGCCGCGACCGTGCTGGTCGCATTGAACGCGCTCTGGCGCTGCGGTCTCGACGCGGATGAACTCGCGGCGATCGGATTGACTCTCGGCGCGGACGTGCCGGTCTTCGTACGCGGCCGCAGCGCCTGGGGCGAGGGCATCGGCGAGCAGTTGACCGCGCTCGATCTTCCGGCACGCTGGTATGTCGTGGTCGACCCCGGCGTTACGGTGCCGACCGCCGACCTGTTCAGGGCCGCCGATTTGACACGCACGGCTGCACATCTGACAATTCCGCTCTTTGTTTCGGGTGCGGCGACGGTCAACGTGTTCGAGCCGGTCGTGCGGATGCGCTTTCCGGCGGTCGCGCGCGTGCTGGATTGGCTGGGCGGTCACGCTCCAGCCCGACTCAGCGGTTCGGGTGGATGCGTTTTTGCGGCCGTGGGTTCGCGTGAGGCGGCCGAGGCGATCCTCGCGGAATGTCCGTCCGGAATGCACGGGTTCATGGCGCGCGGCGTCGCCGAGTCGCCACTCCTCATTTGTTTGCGCGAGTGGCAAGCTGCCGACCCGCGATGACTCTTCAGCGACACACGGATGTGCCGTCGCGACGGCGCGTAGCACCGGAGCGGAAAACGTGGCGCAGCTCCGCTGCGACCGTTTTTGGCAAACCGCGGCAGGATGCTCGGTTTTGCCCAAGGTGGGGCGTCGCCAAGTGGTAAGGCACCGGGTTTTGATCCCGGCATTCGCAGGTTCGAATCCTGCCGCCCCAGCCAGTCGGAAACGAAGCCCGCGATAGCGGTTTGCTGCACAGGGTCGGTTTGGCGCAACGGAGCACGGCGTGGACACCAAGATGGGCACCTCGGGCATTCTGGTCTTCACCGGCAATGCCAACCGTGATCTCGCCTCGGCGATCTGCGAGGAACTCAACGTTCCGCTCGGCAAGGCGCTGGTAGGCCGCTTCAGCGACGGCGAGGTGCAGGTCGAGATCGAGGAGAACGTGCGTCGCCAGGAAGTTTTCGTGATCCAGCCGACCTGTGCGCCGACCGCCGACAACTTCATGGACCTGCTCGCGCTGGTGGATGCGCTCAAGCGCGCCTCGGCAGCGAGCGTGACCGCGGTGATCCCGTATCTTGGCTATGCGCGCCAGGATCGTCGGCCGCGCTCGGCGCGTGTGCCGATCACGGCCAAGGTCGCTGCGCAGATGATCGGCACGGTCGGCACCGACCGCGTGCTGACTGTCGACCTGCACGCGGACCAGATCCAGGGATTTTTCGATGTACCGCTCGACAATGTGTATGCATCGCCGGTGCTGCTCGCCGACATCTGGCGCTACTACGCAAACGAAAACCTGATCGTGGTCTCGCCCGACGTCGGCGGCGTGGTGCGCGCACGCGCGCTGGCCAAGCGCCTCGATGACGCGGACCTGGCGATCATCGACAAGCGCCGTCCGCGTCCGAACGAATCGACCGTCATGAACATCATCGGCGAGGTCAAGGACAAGGTCTGCGTGCTGGTGGACGACATCGTCGACACCGCCGGTACCCTGTGTGCGGCTGCGTCGGCGCTGAAGAACCGAGGTGCGCGCAAGGTCGTCGCGTACTGCACGCATGCGGTGTTGTCGGGGCCGGCGATCAGGAATATCGACGGTTCTGCGCTCGACGAACTCGTGGTCACCGACACGATTCCGCTGTCGGCGTCGGCGAAGTCGTGCGGCAGGATCCGCCAGCTGTCGGTCGCGGAACTGCTCGCCGAGACGATCCGCCGCATTGCGTACGGGGAGTCGGTGAGTTCGTTGTACGTGGATTGAGGCCACGACTCGGGCGAGGGACCAGGGGTCAGGACTCGCCCCTAACCCCTAACCCCAGCTTTTCGACAACTTCCCTGGTCGCGGGGGAGTTCCAGACCGCCGCGAGGCGGATCACCAGCAACAGAAGGCAACACGAACATGGCAAAGACCCACGAAATCAAGGTTGAAAAGCGCAACGACGAAGGCAAGGGTGCGAGCCGCCGCCTGCGTCGCGCTGGTTTTGTTCCGGCGATCGTCTATGGCGGCGAACCGAAGCCGGTCAGTATCCAGCTCGCCCACAACGATGTCTGGCATGCGAGCCAGAACGAATGGTTCTATTCCTCGATTCTCGATTTGAGCCTCGGCGGCGACGTGCAGAAAGTGCTTCTGCGCGACATGCAGCGTCATCCGTTCAAGCAGCTCGTGCTGCATCTGGATTTCCAGCGCGTCAACGAGAACGAGGTGATCCGTCTGCGCGTGCCGCTGCACTTCATGAACCAGGATGTCTCGCCGGCCGGCAAGACCTCGGGCATCGTGATCATGCACGAGATGAACGAAGTCGAGATCTCCTGCCTGCCGAAGAACCTGCCGGAATTCATCGAAATCGACCTGTCTGCGCTTGCGATCGACGCAATCGTCCATCTGTCGGACATCAAGCTGCCGGAGGGTGTCGAGATTCCGGAGCTGCGCTTCGGCAAGGAACACGATCATGCGGTCGTGGTCGCCAGGGAACAGCGCGTGGAGGTCGAAGCGGCGCCGGTCGTGGCCGAGGGCGAAGCGGCGGCAGTGGCAACGGCGGCGGGCGCGGCCGCGGGCGCTCCCGCTGCGGCGGCTGCGGCTCCGGCGAAAGCCGCGGCTCCCGCGAAGAAAGACGAGAAGAAGTGACGCCGGGATGGCGTCATCCCGTGCAGGCCATGGATGGCCGATGACACGGGATCCAGTTCGCAAGCAGGACGAGCGAAGCAAAACTGGATTCCGGCTTGCGCCGGAATGACGAAACAGAAGCATGCCATCTCTGCGTCTCATCGTCGGCCTCGGCAATCCGGGCGCCGAACACCTGAGGACCCGGCACAACGCCGGGGCCTGGCTGGTCGACGCGCTGGCGCGGCGTGAGGGTGCGCGCTTCGGCAGCGAGTCGAAGCTACGCGGTGAGACCGCGAAGATCTCGATCGCGGGCCAGCCGCTGTGGCTGCTCAAGCCGACCACTTTCATGAACGCGAGCGGCGCCTCGGTCGGCGCGGCATTGCGCTACTGGAAGATCGAGCCGGAGCAGATGCTGGTCGTGCACGACGATCTGGATCTCGATCCCGGTACCGCGCGTCTGAAGTTCGACGGCGGGCATGGCGGCCAGAACGGTCTGCGCGACCTGATCGCGCAACTCGGTCATGCCCGGTTCCATCGCTTGCGCATCGGCATCGGCCACCCCGGCCACAAGGACCGCGTGACCGGCTGGGTGCTCGGACGGCCCTCCGCAGTGGACGAGTCCGCGATGATCGAAGCAATTGCGCGCTCGCTCGATGTGCTGCCGCTGGCGGTGGCGGGCGAATTCGATCGCGCGATGAAAGAATTGCACACGGCGGGGGGTGAGACGTAAGACGTAAGGCACGCGGCGCTTCCACGCCTCACGTCTTACGTTTACCGTCTCCCGGATTCGAACATGGGCATCAAATGCGGCATCGTCGGTCTGCCGAACGTCGGCAAGTCGACCCTGTTCAACGCGCTGACCAAGGCCGGCATCGCGGCGGCGAATTTTCCGTTCTGCACGATCGATCCGAACATCGGCGTGGTGCCGGTGCCGGATCCGCGCCTGGCTGTGCTTGCGGATATCGCCAAACCATTGAAGATCATCCCGACTTCGATCGAGTTCGTCGACATCGCCGGCCTCGTCGCCGGGGCGTCGAAGGGCGAGGGGCTCGGCAACAAGTTCCTCGCGCATATCCGTGAGGTCGATGCGATCGCGCACGTCGTGCGCTGCTTCGAGCATCCGGACATCGTGCACGTGACCGGCAAGGTCGATCCGCTCTCGGACATCGACACGATCGACACCGAACTCGCGCTGGCCGATCTCGAATCGGTCGACAAGGCATTGAACCGCGTCGAGCGCGCGGCGAAGGCGAACGACAAGGAAGCGCTGGCGAAGCGGCCGGTGCTGCAGAAGCTCAGCGCCGCGCTCAACGAGGGCAGGTCCGCGCGCAGCCTCGGCCTGGACGAGGACGAGAAGGCGCTGCTGCGCGACCTGTTCCTGCTGACCCTGAAGCCGCTCATGTACATCGCGAACGTGCGCGAGGACGGTTTCGAGAACAATCCGCACCTCGACACGGTGCGCGCGCGTGCTGCGACCGAAGGCGCGGAAGTCGTGCCGGTGTGCGCTGCGATCGAGGAAGAGATGGCCCAGCTCGAGGACGCCGACCGCGACGAGTTCCTGAAGGATCTCGGTCTTGACGAGCCCGGACTCAATCGGGTGATCCGCGCCGGCTACAAATTGCTCGGGTTGCAGACCTATTTCACTGCCGGCGAGAAGGAGGTGCGCGCCTGGCAGGTGAAAGCCGGTTCGACTGCACCGCAGGCGGCCGCGGTGATCCATACCGATTTCGAACGCGGCTTCATTCGCGCCGAGACGATCGCCTACGACGATTACATCAGGTACAGGGGTGAGAACGGCGCGAAGGATGCCGGCCGCCTGCGCCTCGAAGGCAAGGACTACATCGTCAAGGAAGGCGATGTGCTGCATTTCCGCTTCAACGTGTGAGCGGGGTCAGCCGGAATGGAAGATGCGACTGCCACGCCGCCGGCAGAGGTGTCGATACGTCGGGCGACGGAGGCTGATGCGCCGGCCATCAGCGGGTTCGTCACCCGATTGACGCGTATCTACGTGCTGCCCGGACAGCCCGCTGGCGCCGCGGAAAAACTGTTCGGCTGGATGTCGGCCGGCGCACTCGCCGCGAGCATAGCGGCGGGTCACAGACACCACGTCGCCGAGGTCGGGGCGACGCTGGCCGGAGTCGTCGCGACGCGCGACAACACGCATCTGTACTTGCTGTTCGTCGACACGCGATTCCAGCGTCGCGGCATCGCGCAGGCGCTCTGGCGGGTCGCGCTTGCCGCCTGCGTCGAGGCGGCGCACCCGGAACGGATCACCGTCAATGCATCAGCGTTCGCGGTGCCGGCCACCGCCGGCTTGGGTTCGTCGAACTCGGCCCGGCCGAACTGCGCGAGAGCATCGTCACCACGCCAATGGCATTCGCGCCGGGCGCAGGACTCCGGCCACGATCCTGATCTGCGGCACGCCGCCGCCGGCCTCGAAACCATTGGCGAAGATCAGGTCGCTGGATGCCGGCGCGACGTCGATGCTGGCGGTGTTGTTGCTGGTGTCCGGATCGATCGCGGGCGCGGCCACGACCGCGGTCGCGGAATTGCTGAGCACCGCGTTGGTGCCTGCCGCGACGGTGCCGTTGACCGTGTAGACGACCTGGCCGCCAGCCGGCAGGTTCACGTTTTGCGCGATCGTGCCGGTGCCGCTTGCGGTGCAGGTTGCGCCGCCGCTCGC
>JBIODY010000088.1:0-8381 GCA_044445505.1 Lysobacterales bacterium | reverse complement strand
TTCGACCGACGCGAGCTGGTCGACGTCGCCGAGCAGGACCAGCGCGGTGTGGTCGGCGAGACCGTCGAGCAGATGCGCCATCAACGGCAGGTCGATCATCGAAGCCTCGTCGACGACCACGACGTCGGCCACGACCGGGTTATCGCGATCGTGACGGAAGCCGGCATGCGGCCGATAGCCGAGCAGGCGGTGGATCGTTGCCGCGTCTTCGCTGATCGCCGCGCGCACCGCGTCAGTGCACGCGATACCGGCCTTGCGCTCGCGGATCGATTCACCGAGCCGGGCCGCTGCCTTGCCGGTCGGCGCGGCGAGGCGGATGCGCGGCAGCGGTTCACCCTGCGCTTCGGCCGCTTCAAGCAGGGCGACCAGCAACCACAGCACGCTCGTGGTCTTGCCGGTGCCGGGACCGCCGCTGATGATCGCGAGCCGCGCGCGCAGGCCCAGGGCTACCGCGATCGCCTGCCAGTTGATTTCGTGTGCCGGCGCAAAGCGTCGCATCAGTCGGGCGCGCAGCGCGGTCATGTCTTCGAATCGCCGCAACGATCGCGATCGCTCGAGCAGGCCGGCGGCGACGCGCCGTTCGTAGTCGAAATAGCGGCGCAGCCAAAGCCGGTCCATGCCGTCGAACACCAGCGGCGTGGCGCGCGGATCATCCGCGCGGCTCACCAGCGACGAAGCTGCAAGTGTCGCGCCGAGCGCGGCCGGCTCCGGCAGCGCGATATGCAGCGGCTCGCTCGAGCCCGCGCCGAGCACCTCGCCGAGCGCGGACAGCGGCAGACAGCTATGGCCCTGCGCGATCGCCTGACTCGCCGCGGCCGCGGCCAGTGCGAACGATTCGTCGTTGCGCCCATCGAGGCGCAGCAGCAGGCGCGCGAATTCGACGTCGATCGCGCGCAGCGCGCCGATCTGCTGCAACCGCGCGAGCACACTCATCGCACTATCCCCGGCGCGAGCAGCGCGTCCATCGCGGCGATCAACGCCTGCGCGGGGCGATCGACATGCACGCCGCTGGAACCATCGCGAGCCAGGCCGCGCAGGAACAGGTACAGCGTGCCGCCGAAGTCGCGCTCGTAGTCGTAGTCCGCGCCGACTCGCGACCGCAACCAGCGATGCAGGGCCAGCGTGTAGATCAGATATTGCAAGTCATAGTCGTGCTCGCGCACCGCGACATCCAGCGCGGCCGGCGCGTAATCGGCGCGCCGCGCACCGAGGTGGTTGGTCTTGTAGTCGACGATCCACCAGCGCGCGTCGTGCCGGTAGACCAGGTCGACCACACCCGTCATCAGGCCTGCGAGGCGGCCATGGACGCGCGCGAAATCGCTGCGGCGCTGCTGGTAGCCGTAGGCGTGCAGCAATCCGATCAGACGTTTCGGATCGACGCCGGCGATCGCGAAATGAAACGGCAGCTCCGCCCGGCGCTCGCCCGCTGGCAGGTCGGCGAGGCGAAGATCGCCGGGCAGGCGCGTGTTCAAGGTCGTGCCGAGCATCCGTGCGACGACGCGCTGCAGCTCGGCCTCACGTTCCGCAGGCGCGAGCGCATGCCGGCGCAGGCGCGCCGCAATCGCGTCGCGTTCGGCGCCTGGCAGGGCGACACCGCGGTGGTCGCGCCAGATCGCGAAATCGGTGCGCTCGAGAATCTCGTGCATCGCGGTGCCGAAACGGTCGCCGCGCGGCCAGTCGGCGACATCCGCGTCGGCCGCGTCGGTGACCGCGACGTCGGCGTCGCTAGCTTCATCGCCGCGGTATTCATCGTCTGCGCCGCTCGCATCGCCGAGCGCGCTGCGTTGACCTTCGCGCAACTGCGAGAAACTGCTGATCCACCACGCGCTGTCGATTTGCGCATGCAAGCGACGCGCAGGCGGCAGGTCCGCCGCCACGACCGGGTCGAGCCGGTCGCTCGCGGCCGCGGGCAACGCGGTGATGCATATGGCATCCGGCGCGGCCTGCGCCAATCGCCGCAGCGCCGCGCGCGCGTCGGCGGAGGTCTTTGGCATCCGGCCGGCATGCCACAGCTGCGCAAGCGCGGGAACGCCGTTCGCGTTGCCGATCACATCCCACGACAGCCAGCACGCGTAACGCGCGCGCGTCAGCGCGACGTACAGCACGCGCACGCGCTCGGCGAGCTCCTCGCGTGCGGATTGCATTTCCGCGGCCGTCGCCAGCGCGTTTTTCTCGTCCCCTTTCGCGCGCACCCAGATGTTGCGCTGCGCCTGCGTCTGCCATTCGAACGTGGTCGGCACCTGGTTCGGCACGCCCGGCGCAAGTGCGGTGAACGGCAGGAATACGAGGTCGTACTCCAGCCCCTTGCTCGCGTGGATGGTCGCGATCTGCACGCGATCGGCATCCGACTCCAGCCGCAACTGTTCTTCCTCGTTGCGTTCGTCAGCCTGCGCAATGCGACGGCGCAACCATTCGATCAGGCCGACGGCGCCGAACTGATGCGCCGATTCGCGTTGCAGCAGATCGGCGAGCTGCAGATAGTTGGTCATGCGCCGCTCGCCGCCGGCGCTGTCCAGGATCGCCGCGGCACGGCTTTCGAACACGCGCTCGCACATCGCGAGCACGCCGTGCTGCTGCCACAGCCGGTGCAGCGCATCCAGGCGCTGCAGTTCGCCCTGCCACGCCTGTGCCTGTGCCGGATCCGTCATCGCCGCAAGCGCCGTCGCATCGAATCCGAACAGGCGTGACGCGAGCGCAGCACGCAGGCCGGCTTCCTCGCGGCTGTCGAGTGCACCGAGAAACGCCTGCAGATCGTGCGCCTCCCCGGTCGCGAACACGCTTTGCTGGCGGATCGTCGCACTGGCGACACCGCGTACGGTGAGCGCATCCTGGATCAGGGTCACCTCATCGTTGGTTGCGACCAACACCGCCAGATGCCGCGGCGCGAGCGCGATGTGCCGGCCGCTGGCGCGATCGCGGATCGTCGCGTGGCCGGCATTCGCCTTGCGCAACAGGGCGACGATGGCCTCCGCGCAACCGTGCGCGAGCAACTCGCGGCCGCCCTCCTTGTTCGGCCGCACATCGCCATCGCGAAGATGCCATGCGGTCAACGGCATGATCGGTGCGCCATCGACGCGCACGTCGTCATCCGCGACGCGAGCGCCGGGTTCGACCGGATGGAAGCGGATGCGCGGGTCGACGAACGCCTGCTCGGGCGCGCCCTGCGTGAACACCGCGTCGATCGCGCGCAGGAACGCGGGCGAAGAGCGGAAGTTGCGCGCGAGCCGACGCGGTTCGCGCGCCGTCGCCGCGGCCGCGCGCAAATACGCCTCGATGTCGCCACCGCGGAAGCGATAGATGGCCTGCTTGGGATCGCCGACCAGGAACAGCGCGCCGTCGGCATGCACCGCCTGCATGCGACGGAAGATCTCGAACTGACGCGTGTCGGTGTCCTGGAATTCGTCGACGAGCACTGCCGGGTAGCGCGCGTGCAATGCCGCGGCCAATCGCGCGCCGTGCGCGGCGTCGATGATCGCCGCGTGCAGGCGGCGGACCAGGTCGTCGTAACTCTGCCGCGCCGCGCGCTGCTTGCGGACTTCCAGTTGCGCGCTTGCGTGCGTGCGCGCCGCGGCCAGCAGGAACGGCCAGCGTTGCGCCTTCGCTACGTGCACGGCGGTGGCGGCGCGCAGCCAGTCGTCCACGTGGATCGCGAGGCGCAGCGCCGGCAACGGCGGTCGGCCCTTGCCGGTCTTTTCCCGCAGCCGGCATGCCCCGATTTTTTCCAGCACCGCCCGCGGTGGCAGCGTGGCGACGCTGAAGCGGTCGCGGCACACGGCGATCACAGCGGCGAGGCTTTCCGGCTTGTAGGTCTGCTGATGAAGGTGACCTTCGCGCGCATGCGCGAATATGCGCGCGAGGTCCTGCTCGCCCGATTCGCGCCACGCCGCAAGCAGGCGCTCGCGCTCCGCCTGTTCGGTGGCGATGGCGGCATGCAACTCCGCCGCCGCATCGTCGATATCCGCGGCCGGCCTCGGCCATGCGACCAGGTCCGGGTCGATCAGGCGGAGCAGCAAACCCGCCAGCGCCTCGGCCGTTGCGAGCTTGCCCTGCAGCACGTCGAAATCGGCTTCGTGCGCTGGATCGCTGGCCTTGAGGCGCCAGAAATCCGCGGCGATCTGCTCGATCAGGTCGCGATCGGACCCGATCAGTTCACCCGCGTCGAGCGCTTCACCGGACGCGAACGCATGCTCGCGCAACACGCGCTGGCAGAAGCCGTGGATGGTCTGGATCGCCGACTCGTCCATGCTGACCGCCGCAAGCCGCAGGCGCAGCGCAAGCGCCCTGATCAGCTCGCCACGATCCAGCGCGGCTTCGATCAACGCATGCGCGAACCCGGCTTCGGACGCTTGCTCGCTTGGATAATCCGCGGCGACTCCGCGCAGCTTCGCCTCGGCCAGGTCGGCGCACAGCGACAAGCGCTGGCGCAGGCGCTGCTTGAGTTCCTCGGTCGCCGAGCGCGTGAAGGTGACGACCAGCACGTCGCGCACCGACAGCTGCCGCTCGACGATGCAGCGCAGATACAGGCCCGCGATCGTGTAAGTCTTGCCGGTGCCTGCACTGGCCTCGATCAGGTGTGTGCCGACCAGCGGCAGAACCAGCGCGAGATCGGGCTCGGTCACCGCGGCGCTCCGTGAACGAGGCCGGCCAGGGTCGCGAATACGCGGTTGGCCTGATGCTCGAATGCGGCCCGCAGTTCGATATCCTCGAAGGGATCGCGGTCGCGGTACGCGAGCGCGATCCAGGCGTCGCGGCTCTCGCCGAAGCGGTGGTCGTCACCGAGGTATTCCTGGTGCGCCTTCTGCCACGCGCTTGCTTCGGCGCCGGGCCTGCCGGCCAGGGTCGCGACCAGGGTCCAGGCGGACTTCGGAAAGAACGTGAGCGGCGCGCACAGTCCTTCGCAATAGCCCCGGAGCAGCGCCAGCAGTTGCGCGCGTGCCGCAACGCTATCGATTCCGTGCAATCGCGTCTCCTGCACGCCGCTCTTGTCGAGCGTGATCTGCACGCAGGATGCCTCGTCGAAGCCGAGATGTCGGCGCTCCGCGCAGGCCGCGAGCGCGAGGTATTCGAACCAGGGCCGCAGCCAGTGATGTCCGCGCAGGGTGCCGGTCGACCAGTGCAGCAGGCCTTCGCGATAGGCCTGGCGCGGCGTGCAATCGAGGATCCAGCCGTCGCCGAGGTCGAGGGTGAAGGTCGCGGGCGCAAGCCGGGTCTTGTCGCGCCGCCAGTTTTCGATGCGGCTCGCCAGTTCGGACGCGGCAATCGCCGCATCGCGATAGCCGATTGCACCCGCACTGCCGACCGGCAGCTGACGTCGTACCTGGACTTGCGCCGTAACGCGCTGCGCCGGCAGCTCGCCGCTGACGAGCGCTTCCTCGACCAGCGCGCGCCTGAGGATCGATTGGTCCAGTGCGTCGAGTGCGAGCGGATCGTCGTCTTCGACCAGGTCAGCGTCCGTGTAAAGATTCAGATGCAGGCGATCACGCAGGAATGCGCGCGCGGGATTGCGCCAGAAGTCGACCAGACGATCGAGCGAAAGGCGGTGTGGCGCGTCGGCGCCGGCAGACGGCAACGGCCGGCTCGCGAACGGCCGCGCCAGTCCGCCGCGGCCGGCCGCGGCAGCGACGCACCATTCCTGGCGATAGGTGAAAACGCCGGCGCGGCTGCCATCGAACGCCGCGCGTGCGAACGGTTGCAAGGGATGCTCGATCAACAGCGACCGGCGAGCCGCGTTCGCGTCGGCGAAGTAATCGCGCGTGACGACTTCGAGCAGCTCCGCGACCAGCGCCGAGGGCTCGCGCGCCTCGCCGCTGCGCGGGTCGCGGCCGGTGTAGCTGAGGTGCAGCACGTCGTCGGCCGAGGTCAGCAATTGCAGGAACAGATAGCGGTCGTCGTCGCGCACGGCGCGGTCGCCGAGTTTGCGCGCATGCTGCAGGGAAGGTTCGAGACGGCTGATTCCGTTCGCCGGTTCGCGCCGCGGAAACGACTCGTCGTCGGCGCCGAGTACCGCGATCACCCGGAACGGGATCGCACGCAATGGCAGCATGCCGCAGAAGCTGACGCCACCGTTGAGGAAGCGCTGCGCGGAATCCGCGTCGGCCAGCCGCTCGGCCAGGAACGCGCGCACGGTCTGCCAGTCGAGCGCCTCGTTGCAACCGCCGGCGCGCGTACCTTCGGCAAGCGCGGCCAACGCGTCGCGCAACGCGCCCAGCGCGCGGCGCTCGTCGCGATCGTTCGCGTCCGGCAACAGCAGCAGATCGAGCGTGCGCTGGTACAGGATCTGCCACTCGCTGCCGCTGCGCGGCACACGCTGCGCCAGCGACAGCCGCTCCAGCTCGCGCAACACGACAAGCGCGTGGCCGAGCACAGCCGCCGCATGGCCTTCGATGACCGGTACCGGTGCAATCCCGCCGACGGCCTGGTCGTCTCCGCTTGCGTAGCCGACCAGCAGGCGTTCGATACCTTCGGCCCAGCTGAAAGCGCGATAGTCGCCGGCGCCGAAGGCCATGCGGGTCGACGCGTCGAGTCCCCAGCGCACGCCGGCGACGGCCAGCCAGTGCGCGAGATCGTCGAGCGCGCCGGCGTCGAGGCCGAAGCGGCGCGAGACCGTGGGCACGGCGAGCAGATCGAGCAATTCGCTGACGCTCCAGCGCGACGCGGGCAGGCCGAGCAGGCTCAGGAACACATCCACGACCGGATGCTCGTCCTGCGCGCGACGATCGGCGATGGTGTACTGAATCCGGCGCGCGTCTCCTGCCGGCAACGCGCCGAAAACGGCGTCGATCGCGGCCGAATACCGCGCGACATCCGGCGTCATCACGGCGATATCGCGCGGCTTCAGCGTCGCATCGCGCTCGAACAGATCGAGCAGATGATCGTGCAGCACCTGCACCTCGCGCAGCGGCGAGTGGCAGACGTGGACGCGCAACGAGACATCGTCGGCGTCGATGGCCGTTGCCCGCTCGTCCCGCGCCGGCGTGCGCAGCCGGAGAATGTCGGCCTGGATGCGACCGAGCAGGGTCGCGCGGGCGGGTTCGCGCAGGATTGCCTGTTCGCTGGCCGGCTGGACTTCCTCGTAGGAAAACATCTGATCGAAGAATTCGCGACCGACACGGCCCCACGATGCGAGCAGGGGTTGCTCCGCGGATTCCAGCGGTGACGCACCTGCCCGCAGGCGCTCGCGCACGCTGCGCAGGTCGCCCCAATACTCGCCGCACGGCGATGGCAGATGGAAATCGACTTCACTGTACTGCGCGATCGCGCCGAACACGCGCAGCAGGTCCGGCGAGATATTGAGGCAGCCGAACAGACTGAGGCGCTGCGGCACGCCGTGCGGCGCCGCCGGGCTGGCGGTTGCATGGCGGGCGAGGAAGTCGCCGATCAGCCGCGCGCGATGCGGCTCGGCGCTGGCCCGCACCAGACGACGCCACGCTTCCGCCTGCCACTCCTTGCGCTCCGCGCCGCGCTCCCACTGATCCAGCAGGTCGCGCCGGTAGGCCTGGTAGCGCTCCAGCGCAGCGGCAAATTCGCGTGCAAGCTGCAGGCGCTTCAGCGCTTGCGCATCGCCGCGCAGGTAGTGCGCAATCGGCGCGCCGACCGGCTCAGCCGCCAGTTCCGCCAGCAGCGGCATCAGTCGCCAGCGCAGGATTTCGCGATCGAACGTTGATTGCTGCGGCAAGCCGGGCGCGTTCGCGCGCAGCACCTGCCAGACGAATTCGCCGGGCAGGCGAAACTCGACATTCGCGACGATGCCGCGCTGTTCGGCGAGCTCGATCTCCAGCCAGCGGCGCATGCCGATCTGCGGAATCAGCACGACCTCCGGGGTCAGCGGATTGCCGGTCGATGCGCCGATACGTTCGCCGAGCTGCCTGGCCAGGCTGCGCAAGTCGTTGCCGTAGAACAGATGGAACACGCGGACTCCGTCGGTGACGCTGCCGCGATTATCCGGGAAGTCGTCTCAGCTGCGGAGACGCTGCCGGTAGGGGCGCCGATCCGTGCGGCATCGGCCATCCATTGGCCCGGCCGGGATGAGTTCATTCCGGACTTACTTGCCAATGCAGAACGAGCTGAAGATCGAGCCGAGCAGGTCGTCGCTGCTGAATTCGCCGGTGATCTCGCCGAGCTGCTGCTGGACCAGGCGCAGTTCCTCGGCGGCGAGCTCGGCGGCATGCCGGACTTCGAGTGCTTCGCGCGCCAGCGCCAGATGGTCGCGCGTGCGTTCGAGCGCGGCGACGTGGCGCGCACGCGCGCTGAACGCGCCGTCGCCGGCTTCGCCGTGGCCGGCGTGGCGCTTGAGTTCGGCGATCAGCAGATCGAGGCCTGCGCGGGTGCGCGCGGACAGCCAGACATGCGTCGCGCCGTCGCGCGGTTCGACGCGCGCAGGT
>JBIODY010000087.1:0-8403 GCA_044445505.1 Lysobacterales bacterium | reverse complement strand
TTTTTTTTTTTTTTTTTTTCTCGCCCCCCCCCCTTTTTACCACAACCCTAACAATTTTTTGCTTTTGTTTTGGGGCGGGGTCTCCCGCCGCTTGGGTTCGTTTTGTTTAGCGCGGCTCACCCCGCTCCGACATGCCCTTCCCCCACTGTCTGTCCTACCAGCTACCCGTCTTCTTGAACTCTTCGAGGCCGCGCTTGAACTGGGCTTCGATGTCGCCGTTCCAGTCGCCGGTCGCGACGATCTTCTGCATCAGGTCGCCGTAATTACTCGCGAAATGCGCGTGCAGCGCGGCTTCGAACGGCAGGATCTTCGCCAGCGGAAGGTCGTCGAGATAACCCTTCTCGGCCGCGTAGACCGACAGGCCCAGGTTCGCGATCGACAGCGGCGCGTACTGCTTCTGCTTCATCAGTTCGGTCACGCGCTGGCCGCGTTCGAGCTGCGCACGCGTCGCCGCGTCGAGGTCGGAAGCGAACTGCGCGAACGCGGCGAGTTCACGGTACTGCGCGAGCGCGAGCTTCACGCCGCCGGACAGCTTCTTGACGATCTTGGTCTGCGCCGCGCCACCAACGCGCGACACCGAGATGCCGGCGTTCACGGCCGGGCGGATGCCGGCAAAGAACAGGTCGTTTTCGAGGAAGATCTGGCCATCCGTGATCGAGATGACGTTGGTCGGAACGAACGCGGACACGTCGCCGGCCTGGGTTTCGATGATCGGCAGCGCGGTCAGCGAGCCGGTCTTGCCCTTCACCGCGCCTTTCGTGCATTTCTCGACCCAAGCTTCGCTGACGCGCGAGGCGCGTTCGAGCAGGCGCGAATGCAGGTAGAACACATCGCCCGGATACGCCTCGCGGCCCGGCGGGCGGCGCAGCAGCAGGGAAATCTGCCGATACGCCCAGGCCTGCTTGGTCAGGTCGTCATAGATGATCAGTGCGTCTTCGCCGAGGTCGCGGAAGAATTCGCCCATCGCGCAGCCGGAGTACGGCGCGATGTACTGCATGGCGGCCGATTCGGACGCCGACGCGGCGACGATAATCGTATGCGCGAGCGCGTCGTTCTCTTCGAGCTTGCGCACCACGTTCGCGATCGAGCTCTGTTTCTGCCCGATCGCGACGTAGATGCATTTGATGCCGGAATCTTTCTGGTTGATGATCGCGTCGATCGCGAGCGCGGTCTTGCCGGTCTGGCGATCGCCGATGATCAGTTCGCGCTGGCCGCGGCCGATCGGGATCATCGAGTCGACGGACTTGTAGCCGGTCTGCACCGGCTGGTCGACGGATTTGCGCCAGATCACGCCCGGTGCGACCTTCTCGACCGGCGAGGTCTGCTTCGCGTTCAAGGGTCCCTTGCCATCGATCGGCTCGCCGAGCGCGTTGACGACGCGGCCAAGCAGCTCGCGGCCGACCGGCACCTCGAGGATGCGGCCGGTGGTCTTGGCGGTATCGCCTTCGCGCAGGTGCTCGTATTCGCCGAGCACGACCGCGCCGACCGAGTCGCGCTCGAGGTTCAATGCCAGCGCGAACGTGTTGCGCGGAAGCTCGACCATTTCGCCGGACATCACGTCATTGAGGCCGTGGATGCGCACGATGCCGTCCGACACGCTGGTCAGCGTGCCTTCGTTGCGCGCTTCCGCGGACAGCTTGAACTTCTCGATGCGGTTCTTGATGAGTTCGCTGATTTCGGACGGATTGATTGTGGTTGCCATTGCTCGGTTCCCGTTGTCATGCATCGTTTCGATACATGAAAAATTAGTGCTCTACGAGTGCGGGCATGGATGCCCGCTTCTTGATCCCCGCGATCACGGATGATCGCATTGGTACACCCGCTTCTTGATTCTCGCGATCACGGACGATCGCACTAGGACGTCAATGCCTGTTCGAGCCGCGCCAGCCGCCCGCGTACCGAGCCGTCGATGACGACGTCGCCGGCATCGATGATCGCGCCGCCGAGCAGGTTCGGATCGATCGAGTGCTCGATCTCGATATCACGATCGAAGCGGCGCTTCAGCGCATCTCGCAGGCGCATCGATTCGGCGGGGCCTATGGGCGTGGACGATAGTATGTTGATCTTCAGGACGCGCTCGGCCTCGTCCTTGAGTTCCTCGAACAATGCGTGGATTTCCGGGAGCACCGGCAGACGGTGATTCTCGGCCAGCAAGCGCACGAAACCGGCGAACACGGAGTCGGCAGGCTCGCCTTGCGGCAGCACCAGCTCGGCCAAGTCGTTCTCCGCGACGCGCGGATCGCCGAACAGCGAAGCGACGCGCGGGTCGGCTGCGACCGCGGCGGCGAACGCGAGCTTGTCGGCCCATTCGTGGCGCCCGCCGTGCACCGGCGCCATCTCGAAAGCGGCGCGCGCGTAGGGCCTTGCCAGGGTGATCGGCTGGACCATGTCAGAGCTCGGCGACCAATTCGTCGATCAGCGCCTTGTGCGCATCGGCATCGATACTGCGTCGCAGGATCCGTTCCGCGCCGCTGACCGCGAGCACACCCACCTGGGCACGCAGGGTCTCGCGCGCGCGATGGGCCATGTTGTCGATTTCAGCGGCCGCGGTCGCCTTCTGGCGACCAGCTTCGGCCAACGCGTCCTGCTTGGCCTTCTCGACGATCTGGGTCGCCTGCTGATGCGCCTTGTCGACGATCACCAGCGCTTCGCCGCGGGCCTTCTTGATCTCTTCGGCGACGCGCGCATCGGCATCCGCCAGTTCCTTGCGCGCCCTTTCAGCCGCCGACAGACCCTCGGAAATGCGCTGCGCACGATCGTCGATCGCCTGGGTCAGCGGCGGCCAGATGAATTTCATCGTGAACCAGATGAGTATCCCGAAGGTAATCATCTGGGCGATGAGCGTTGCGTTGATGCTCACGGGCTGGGACCTCGCAGAACGGTTTAGGAAGCGCGCGATCAGTGACCGGGCGCAACGGCCGCCGCGATCACCTTGGCTGCAAACGGATCGACGAAGGTGAAGTACATCGCGATGCCCACGCCGATGATCGGGATCGCATCGATCAGGCCGACCAGCAGGAACATCTTGCCCTGCAGCATCGGAACCAGTTCCGGCTGGCGTGCGGAACTCTCGAGGAACTTGCCGCCCATCAGGCCCATGCCGATCGCGGCGCCGATGCCGCCGAGCCCGAGCATGAGGGCGGCGGCGAGGGCGGTCAGGCCTTCAACGTGTGCCAGTGCACCGATATCCATAGCGTTTCTCCGCGTTGCTTTAGTTAGTTAGTAAGTCAAGTAAGGAAAACTGCGACCCGTGCGCGGGTCAGTGGTGATCGGCCGCCATCGCCATGTAGACAACGGTCAGGACCATGAAGATGTACGCCTGCAGCGAGATGATCAGGACGTGGAAGATCGTCCAGGCTACCGAAAGCATTATCTGCGAATACGCACTGGTTCCTGCGGACGGCAGCAATCCGAGCATGCCCAGGATCGGAATGCCGAGCATCAAGGCCGCCGGAAGCCAACCGCGTAACCAAAGTTTTTTCCCGGGGGCGAACAAGAACAGATACCAGGTCAGCACCGCGAACCCGGCGAAAATCACGAACCAGCCCAGATTGGCCGGAGTGGAAACTTGCGGAGCCCCGAGACTGAGCGTGAAGCAGGCGAGCAGGATGAAGATCACCTCGCCGGCATACATGTTGCCGAACAGTCGCAGCCCGAGGCTCAGCGGCTTGGCCAGCTCTTCCACGCATTTCAGCAGGAAATTGATCGGCAACATCCACTTGCCGAACGGATGAAACAGGAATTCCGCGCCGACACCCTTGAAGCCCTTGACCGTGAAGCCGTAGCCGAGTGCGATCACGAACACGGTCAGTGACATGCCGAGCGCGATGTTCGGATCGGTCGAAGGCACCACGCGCAGGTGCTCGACGCCCGCGCCCTGCGCGAGCATCGGCAGCAGGTCGACCGGCAGCATGTCCATGAGGTTCATGAACATGACCCAGAACCCGACCGCCAGCGCCATCGGCGCCACGAATTTTGCGTCGTGATGGAAAGCGTCGTTCACCTGGCCGCGAACGAACAGCAGCGAAAGTTCGAGGAAGTTCTGCCAGCGACCGGGCACGCCGCTGGTGATCCGGCGCGTGGTGACGCGAAACATCAGGACGAAGATCAGTCCGAGCAGGATCGAGAACACGACCGAATCCAGATTGAGCACCCAGAAGCCGGTCGCTTCGGGATCGATCGTCATGGATCGCAGGTCCAGCTTGAGATAGGTCAGATGATGCAGGATGTAGCCGCTGCTGTCGTGACCGCTTTCGGGTGTCATATGACGGAGATTCCGTTGCGCATTTGAACACTAACAATCAGGCATCGCAGCGCCCGGAGGGCAGTCGTGTGGTGCATCCGTGAAACACGCCGGCAAGGCGCTTGCAGCATTTCGCTAGTCGAATCTCGCAATCGCCAACATCAGCCAGTTCATGGACAGGCACGCGATGCAGGTCAGCATCAGCGGCGCGAACTGGGTGCGGAACAACACAGCTCCGATCCAGAACAGGGATGCGGTCAATACCAGTTTGCCCACCTCCGCCCGGTACGTCGCGCCGAGTATTTCCACCGGCTTGAAACGCCCGGGACGCGGATACGTCTTGATGGCGAACCACGCAGTGGGAACGACCGCAACGATGCCGCCGAACAGGGCGGCAATCGCCGCCGATCGGCCGCGGGCAGCCCACGCCACGAAAGTCGCAGCCACTGTCGTCGCGATTTGCGCGCCCAGCAACGCCCACGCCGGCGATCTGCTACGCAAACGCACCCGGTGCCTACCTCTTGTACGCCACATCGGCAGCATGCAGTTTCCGACCTTGCTGCCCACCCGAATCCTGCCTCACTGCGGTTCCGCCAGACCTGCCAAGATATTCGCGGCGATTCGCGCCGGCGGGCGACAGCGCGGCGCGCCGCGGGCGATACAGGCTATCGCTCGCCAAAGCTTTGATGCACGGATCTCGGAAACCCCGGAGGCAATCGCGTCACGGAACACCTCGACTCGGCGCGCCGCGTGCAAAGCATCGGAATTATATCAGCGCCTCGTTTGCGGTCGCAATCCTGGTCGATCGCGAAGGCGGCCGCGGGTGGCAGGCACATCACAACGAATTGCACGTCGGCGCTTGCCGATGCGGATCGATCAGAGCCGAGCCCAGGGATGCGTGGCGTATTGCCGCAGGGTCCGGGGTGGCACGCCCCGGCAATCCGGACACAAAAAAAGGCCGGACGTGAGTCCGGCCTTCAAGTGACGCCGATGCGCAGGGGAGGCGCACCGGCGTATTCCCTGTGCAAAGGTGTGAAGCTCAGCGTGCCTTCTTGGCCGTGTTGACCGTCTTGGCCAACGTCTCGTTGGTATTCTCGAACGAGCCCTTGGCGAGCGTACCGATTGCCTCGGAGGTCTTCATCGAGACGCCGAGCACTTCCTGGCCGTTCGCATAGAGCTTCTCGGCGCTTTCCTTCGCAAGCTGGACGCCCTTGGCCGAAATCGCCTTGGCGGTTTCCAGATCGCGGACTTCGGCCGCTTCTGTCCAGAACTCGACGGATGCCTTGACGCGATCCTCGAAGGTCTTGATGTTCAGTTCGGTGATGCGCTCGAAACCGGCGAGCGCCAGGCCCTGCGCCTTGACGAAGGCATCGGCGTAGCTCTTGCCGAGACTCAATGACTGGGTGTTGATCTGCTCGAACATATCGATACCTCTGGGTGGATTGGGAGTGTGGATGCATCCTAGCAGAGGTCGTGGTGCGGTGCAACATATCCTTTGCCAAGAAAACACAATGCCGCCGAAACCTAGGCGCTATTTATAATGGATTCAGCAATTTGGCGAAACCGAGGATCCTTGCGGCGCTGCAGTAGATCGCGATCAGGCCGGATCCGCACCGGCATAGCTGCAGGCCGATGTGCAGGTCTCGTGCACGATCACGCGGGCGAGCAACGGCAGGCGTGGCTTGAGTTCACGCCAGACCCAGCGCGCGAGGTTCTCGCTGGTCGGATTCTCGAGGCCGGGCACGTCGTTGAGGTAGTTGTGGTCGATCTGCTCGAACAGCGGCGCGAACGCGCGTTTCATGTCGGCGAAATCCATGACCCAGCCGAGGTGCGGATCGAGCGGGCCCTGCGCATGCACCTCGATGCGGAACGAGTGTCCGTGCAGGCGCGCGCATTTGTGTCCGGCAGGCACGTTCGGCAGGCGATGCGCGGCTTCGACGCTGAAGGTCTTGGAGATATCCATCGGACCGCGGATGGTAGCGCATCCACGCACGCCCTCCGGAGAGGCGGCCACGGATCGGTTCGCGCGTCGACGTGCGCCAGTCCCGCCGAACGCCCTACAAACCCAGCACCACGATCTTGCCATCGACCTTCGGCGTCGGCCAGATCGACGAAGTCATGCCGGCCGCGACCGCGACGCGTTGCCCGCTGCCGGTGTCGTAGGTGATCACGCCGCCGGCGATCGCGCCGCCGAGATCGGTCGACCACAGCTTCTTGCCGCTCGCCGAATCGAACGCGTACAACGTGCCGCCCATGTCGCCGAACAACAGCAGGCCGCCCGCAGTCGGAGTGACTCCGCCCATCAACGGGAATGGCGCCTTGAACTGCCACTTGCGCTTGCCGCTGTCGGCATCGGTCGCGGTCATCCAGCCCGCCCACTTGCTGGCGTCGTCCATCTTGCCGAAGCCGTCAGGCGAACCGCTCCAGGCGTGGCCGGTCGGCACTGCGGCCAGAGTTTCGGCGGGCGCGGCGCGCACTGTCACGCACCAGTCGACCTCGCCGGTGTAGATCAGGTTGGTGGAGGGATCGAACGCCGGGCCGTTCCATTCCGCGCCGCCCTGCGAACCGGGACAGAAGCGCGTGCCGTCGGCACTGATCGGCGTGTCGTCGTTGAATGTGCGTGTCATCGGCTTGCGGTAGAGCAGCTTGCCGGAGCCGGGATCGAGCACGTCGAGGTAACCGTCCTTCGGCGTCGCCGCAAGCAGCGGATGGCCGCCCTTGCTGGTGAACAGCACCGGTGCAGCGGCCATGTCCCAGTCGTGGAAGTCGCGCTTCACCAACTGGAAATGGCGCTGGTAGGCGCCGGTCTTCGCATCGAGCACGACGATCGAACCGGTGTAGAGATTCGTGCCCGCGCGATGCGCCCTGCTGAAATCCGGCGCCGGATTGCCCCCGGGCACATACAGCAGGCCGTGTTCGGGATCGAGCGTGTACGAGGTCCAGGTCGCGCCGCCGGTGATCGGAAAGCCGTCGGCGTTCTTCCACGTCGTCGCCGACTCGTCGCCGGCGGTCGGCGCCGCCGGCCCGCGCGCGAAGTCGGTGTCGCCTTTCGGCACCAGATAGAACTCCCAGACGATATGGCCGTCCTTCGCGTCGAGCGCATACATGCGGCCCTTGACGCCCTTGTAGTCGCCGCCGGCATTGCCGATGAAGACCAGGCCGTTCCATGCGATCGGCGCCGCCGGCACCGATTCGCCTTTTGCCGCGTCGGCGATCGTCGTCGCCCACAGGCGCTTGCCGCTCTTCGCGTCGTAGGAAAGGACGCGTCCGTCGGCACTGCCGCGATACACGCGTCCATCGAGTACCGCGACGCCGCGGTTGACGTTCAGCACACCCGGTGCGAACTCCTCATGCGCACGCCAGTTCTCCTTGCAGGTATCCGGATCGATCGAGAACGTGTCCTGCGCGGTGGTGCCGAACAGCGCCCCATCGGTTTGCACGAGGCCGGCCTGGAAGCTGGTCTGCTGACCGGTGTCGTAGCTGCACAGCACCTTGAGCCCGGCGACGTTCTTCGTGTCGATCGCATCGAGCGTGGCATAACGTTCGGAGGTCAGGGTGCGGTTGTAGCTCGGCCAATCGCGGCTTTCGGTGGCCTGCACGGACGGCAATGCGGACACGACGGCGAGCGCGGCAGTGAACAGGGCATGGCGTGGCATCACGTTCCCTCCTTGAGCGCCGATGGCGCTGGCATGCAGTGCGTGGACCGGGCGGCTGCGATCATACCCCGCGTCGCTCGCCCAGGTGCCCGGCAATCCGCATGGACCAGAGTGCTCGATCGCGCGCCGGCACGCACGACGCGCGTGGATGCGCGCCAGCACGCCACGGTCGCTGCGCACCTGACACGCTGCGAGCGCGAGTTGCGCGGACGGTGAACGCACAGGGTCATGGATCGCCTGCAAGTTGCCGCGCGCGGACCACGAAAGCCGCGCAGCAAACGGATGGCACGCGAGCCGATGCAAGGCGATGCTGGGCTCCCGTCCAGGTCAGGAACCTCACCGATGAGCTTTCGCATTTCCGGGCTGCCCGCCGCGTCATTCCAGCCCCTGTTCGCGATGTCCGATGCACAACTGGCCCGACACGGTGCGCTGCGCCAGGTCGCCGATTCGGGGGGCTATCCATGCCGGATCAGCCTCACCGATGCGGCCGTCGGCGACGTGGTG
>JBIODY010000086.1:0-8449 GCA_044445505.1 Lysobacterales bacterium | reverse complement strand
TATGCGCAGTACCGGATCGGCGGCGTCAGGATTCGTCGCGAACCACTCACGATTTCGTCAAGACCCGCGCGCGCGATACGGGTGCAATGGCGCCCGGATCACGATCGGAGAACGGCAATGGCTGACCCCTATGACAGCCTGGACAGTTCCGGGCGCATGCATGGTTCACGGGTGTGCCCGCAGCGCCGAAGCCCGCAACGACCGGCCCGCGCGCGTCGTCTGCGGCACGGCTTGGTGTGGTTGGCGTTGACCGTCGCGACCGGTGCGGCCTTGGCGCTGGACCCGGGCGAGGACGGCGTGCGGGTCACAATCCCGGTCAGCGGCACTTACGACGCCGCGCAAGCCGTGGTGGTCGACCCGAACGGCAATTTCGTGCTCGCCGGCTCCGCCGGCGGCAACAACTCGGCGCTGGTGCGCCTGCTGCCGAACGGGACGCTCGACTCCACGTTCGGCAACGCCGGCATCGCGATCCACGACCTCAGCCCCAATCTCGGCGACGGCCTGCGTGCGCTGCTGCGCATGGGCGACGGCCGCTATGTCGCTTGCGGCACGTTCTTCAGCCCCGGTACCGCGACCGATTTCGTCGTCGCGCGCTTCAACAGCGACGGCTCGCTCGACAATACGTTCGATGGCTCCGGCTATGCGGTGACCTCGTTCCTGCAGTCCGGCCCCGGCGGCGAGCTGTTCGATCAGTGCAATGCGGTCGCGATCCAGGCCGATGGCAAGATCGTCTCGGCCGGCTTCAGCGCCGAGAACGGTCCGAACCAGGTGGCACTGACCCGGCACACGTCCAGCGGCACCCTCGATGCCGGTTTCGGCAGTGGTGGCAAGCTCGTCATCAATGCGTCCGCGACCGCCAACGGCAACTCCGAAGCGCGGGCGCTGCTGGTGCAACCCGACGGCAAGCTGCTCGTCGCGGGCTATGCGTTCGGTCCCGGCAACAGCGACATGCTGGTCATGCGCCTGAATGCCGATGGCACCCCGGATGCGGGTTTCGGCGTCGGCGGCATCACGCGCACGCCGGTCGGCACCAGCGAAGACATCGCGAACGCGATGGTGCGCCAGCCCGACGGCCGCATCGTGATCGCCGGTTCGACGTATGCGGCGGATGGTCATCGCGACTTCGCCCTCGCACGCTACACCAGCGCCGGCGTGCTCGATCCGAGTTTCGGGACCGGCGGCATCGTGACCACCGCGGTGGGCCCTAGCGACGACTATGCGTACGCGCTGATCCTGATGCCGTGGGGCCGCCTCGTCGCTGCAGGCTCCGCGCGCATCAGCACCGGCGGCTCGGGCACCGATCTGGCCCTCGTCGCCTACAATGCGGATGGCCGTCTGGACCGCTATTTCGGCAATGCCGGCAAGCGCATGGTCGACATCTCCGCGTTCGACGACATCGTCTACGGCCTCGCCAGCGACATCAACGGCGCGCGCTTCTGGGCAGTGGGTACCGCGGCGCCGGGCAACACGGCGCAGGATTTTCTCGCGGTCGAGTTCGGTTTGCCGGACACGATCTTCCGCGACGGTTTCGAAATGCCGGTGCCGTAGCGGCCCGGTCGCTGCGCCCCGTTCGTCGCGGATCGATCGGCGCGAACCGGAGATGGAGCCGCATTCCGACGCCGGCGCCACGACCGGCGGCCCGGGTCTCGTCGCGCATGCCGGCACGTCGATCGCGGGTGGCTGCGACGTTGCGGCGACGGCCTGGTCCTTGCCGAAAGGTTCGACGGCGGCCCGCGAGCGACACCTACGCACTGCACCGTCCGGGCCTCGGCTCGAACGAGCAGCCATTCATGGGGATGCTTCGGCAGGCTCGGCAAGGGCGCACTGCGCGCATTGATGAACGGCATTGTCGCCACGCTTCGGCTTCGCTTGCTGCGCAAGCTACGTTCAGCGAGCGGGCAGAGACTGGACCACCACCCGCAGTCGCCGGCGTTTGCCCGTTGCGGGCGCTTCCGGCAAGCTAGCGCGTCGCGTCCCGAAGAGAAGCCCGTCAACCCGTGCGCTCGATCCCCCACCTGTTGCCCAAGCGGCGCCTGTTGGCGCTTGCAATCACCAGCATCCCGGCATGCTTCGCGCTGACCCAGGTCGCCCATGCGGATGAAGGCGACGCGCCGGGGTGCCCGGTCGGCGTGGTCAAGTGTGCCAAGAAGCCGGTGAGCTGGGAGATGTGCAGCAAGAACGACCTGCTCGACTTCTACGTGCCGGGCCTGCCGACCGAGGGTGATCGCAGCAGCGTGCCGCGCGACGCGAGCGCGCTGAAGGTATCGAGCCCGGACAAGACCCATTACGTGCTCGAGGGCAAGGTCGAGATCCGCCAGCTCGACCTGTTCCTGCACGCGGAAAAGATCCGCTACGACACCGAGACCACCGACTACACGGCGCAGGGTCCGGTGCATTACCAGGATCGCGGCCTGCTGCTGTCCGCGAACAGCGCGAAAGGCAATGCGGACCTCGACCAGTGCACACTCGACGGCGTGCACTACCAGTTGCTCGGCGCGCGCGGCAATGGCGTCGCCGCGGTCGCGGTCATGGACGAGATCGGCCATGCGCGGCTCAAGACCGCGACCTATTCGACTTGCGACGTGAACGACCAGCAATGGGCGTTCAGCGCACGCGACATGGAACTGGACCAGGCGACCGGCATCGGGCGCGCCCACAACATGACGTTCCGCATCCACGATGTGCCGGTGTTCTGGCTGCCGTACGCGCGCTTCGCGCTCGACGACCGCCGCGTCAGCGGTTTCCTCTACCCGGACCTCGGCTACAGCAGCCGGCGCGGTCTCGACGTGACGTTTCCGTACTATCTGAACCTCGCTCCGAACTACGACGCGACGCTGCTGCCGCGCGTGATGACCGACCGCGGCTTCATGCTCGGCGGCGAATTCCGTTATCTCACCGACAGCAGCACCGGCAAGTTCAATTTCGACTACATCCCGAGCGACCGCGCAGTCGACGACGAGGAAGCGAAGTACGGCGAAGCGTTGCCCGGCAGCCGCTGGTGGTACCAGTGGCAGGACACCACTTCGCTCGGTGAGAACTGGGGGGGCGCGATCAATCTCAACCGCGTCTCCGACGATCGCTATTTCGAGGACTTCGGACGCGGCCTGTACAGTTCTGCGATCAGCTTCCTGCCCTCCAGCGCCTACCTCTACGGACACGGCAGCTGGTGGAACGCGTCGATCGGCGGCGACGAGTACCAGATCACCGACCCGACCCTGGCCCATCAATACGAACCCTATCGCCGCCTGCCGCGCGCGACGTTCGCGGGCGAGCAGGCGCTGCTCGGCGACCTGACCGCCGGGGTCAACTCCGAATTTGTCGCGTTTTCGAAGGATCATGCGCTCGACGGCCAGCGCTTCGACCTGTTTCCGTACCTCGCCTATCCGATCGAGACCGCCTCCTACTTCGTGCGCCCGCAGCTCGGCTACCGCTGGACCAGCTACGACCTCGATCATCTGGATATCGCGCACAATCCGCTGCTGACGAGCCGTCGCCCCGATCGCGGCGTGCCGATCTTCAGCCTCGACAGCGGCCTGGTGTTCGAGCGCGACATGCAATGGGGCGACGCCGCATGGACGCAGACCCTCGAGCCGCGCGCGTATTACCTGCGCGTGCCCTATCGCAACCAGGCCGACCTGCCGGTGTTCGACACCCAGGAGATTCCCTTCAGTTTCGGCGAGCTGTTCCGCACCAATCGCTTCGTCGGCGCGGATCGCCAGATGGACGCGAACAACCTCTCGCTCGCGTTGACCACGCGCCTGCTGGAGAACGCGAGCGGCGAGGAGCGCGTTTCCGCGAGCCTCGGCCAGATCCGCTACTTCGACGACCAGCGCGTGCAGTTGCCCGGCCGGCCGCTGACCGATTTCGGCGGTTCGGCCTATGCGGGCGAAGTAGACCTGCACCTGTCCGATCGCTGGCGCCTCGTGCTAGACCAGCAATGGAATCCGAACACGCACCGCACCGACCTGTCGACGTTCACCGTGCAGAACCGCTTCGGCGGCGAAGGCATCGTGAATTTCTCGTACCGCTACCGCCGCGATTTCCTCGAGCAGGTCGATATCTCGACCGCGATACCGCTGTCGCCAAGCTGGCGCCTGATCGCGCGCGAGAACTACGCGCTGAACGATCCGCTGGCGAGTCCGCTGGACCGGCATGGCAAGGATGGCCGCACCCTGGAGCGCTTCATCGGCCTCGAGCACGACACCTGCTGCATCGCCTGGCGCGTGATCGCGCGGCGCTGGATCCACAACATCGAAGGCGAGGCCGACAACGCGCTGTACTTTGAACTCGAGTTCAAGGGCGTGGGTTCGGTGGGCCAGAGGACGGACACGTTCCTGCGGCGTGGTATCCTTGGCTATCAATAACTTGGACACGGCCTAGCCAGAGCTGAAGCTCGCCATTCCGGCGCAGGCCGTAATCCATCCTGATCTTGTCACGAATGCAAAATGGATCCCGGCTTTCGCCGCGATGACGGCTCGCCCGGAAGTTTCTCAGGCGCGACCTTTTTCATCCCTCGTACCATCTGGTGCCGCGCACCGCAACACTCGGAAATCCCATGAAGCCAAGTCTCCTTGCTCTCGCCTTCGCCCTGCTGGTTCCGGCGCTTGCCCCTCACACGGTCGCCGCCGCCACGACCGAACCGCTCGATCGCATCGTCGCGGTGGTCGATGAGGACGTCGTGCTGCAGAGCGAACTGGACCGCGACATCAGCCGCGTGACCCAGCAGTACGCGAACAACCCGCAACAGTTGCCGCCGCGCGACGTGCTCGAGCGCCAGATGCTCGATCGCCTGATCCTGCAGAAGCTGCAGGTTGCGCGCGCCGACTCGACCGGGGTCAAGGTGTCCGATGCCGAGATCGATGAGGCGTTGGCCCAGATCGCGACTCAGAACCATATGGAAGTCGGCCAGTTGCGCGGCGCGATACAGCAGCAAGGCCTGGACTACGACCAGTTCCGCAACGGCGTGCGCGAACAGTTGATCGTGCAGCGCCTGCGCCAGCGCGTCGCCCAGAGCCGCGTGCATGTCAGCGATGCCGAGATCGACAGCCTGCTCAAGAACGGCAACCTGAATCGCGGCCAGTTGCACCTCGGCTACATCATGATCAACGTGCCGGACGGCGCCACGCCGGAACAGATCGATGCCGCGCGCGCCAAGGCCGACGAGGCGAAGAAACAGATCGACGCCGGCATGGACTTCGCGGCCGCGGCGATCCGCTATTCGAACGCCGAGAATGCGCTGCAAGGCGGCGACCTGGGCTGGCGCGGGCGTGACGAGCTGCCGCCGGCACTGCTCGATGCAGCGGACAAGCTGCAGGAAGGCCAGGTGTCCGAGGCGCTGCGCGGACCGAACGGATTCCACATCATCAAACTGCTCGGCAAGCGCGACGCCAACGCGGAGCAACTGGTCACCGAGTATCACGCGCGCCATGTGCTGATCAAACCCAGCGAACTGGTGTCGGCCGAGCAAGCCGAGAAAAAGGCCACGGCGATCCGCGCGCGCATCGTCGCCGGCGAGGATTTCGCCAAGGCAGCCAAGGAATCCTCGGAGGACGACACGACCGCACAACTCGGTGGCGACCTCGGCTGGTTTCCGATCGACGCCTATGGCCCGCGCCTCGCCGAGGTCATCAAGAACATGAAGAATGGCGAGATCTCGCAGCCGTTCCAGACCGAAGCCGGTTGGCACGTCATGCAACTCGTCGACACGCGCAGCACCGACAAGTCCGGCGAGCTGCAGCGCGACCAGGCGAAGACCGTGCTGTTCCAGCGCAAGGCCGAGGACGAATACGACAGTTTCCTGCGCCAGATCCGCAGCGAGGCGTTCGTGGACATCCGCTTGCCGGGCGGCAGTGCGGCGGCGCCGAAGCCGGGCGCGCCGTAGGCGGCCAGGACACCGACGCGGATCAGCACGGATAGCGCGGACCGGAGCAACGCTCCGTGCGCAGGGATCCGCGTTGATCCGCGTCAAAAGCTTGCCCCGGTACAAACGATGAGTGATCAAGGCACGCGCCTGCCCCGCCTCGCGCTGACTGCCGGCGAGCCGGCCGGCATCGGTCCCGAGCTGATCGCGAAGCTCGCGGCGAGCGGTCTTCCCGCCGATCTGGTCGCGATCGCCGATCCGGAACTGCTCGATGCGGCCGCGCGTGCCGCGGGTATCGACCTGCAGGTCGCGAACTACGATCCTGCGGTGACCGTCACCGCGCGCGCACCCGGCAGTCTGCGTCTCGTCGCGATGTCGCTGCGCTCGCCGGTGAGGCCGGGCACGCTCGACCCGCGCAATGCGCCTTACGTGCTGGCGACGCTCGCCCGCGCGGCGGACGGCGCCAGCAGCGGCGAATTCGATGCGATCGTGACCGCGCCGGTGCACAAGGGCGTGATCAACGATGCCGGCATTCCGTTCATCGGTCACACCGAATTCTTCGCGCAACGCGCCGGCAGTGCGGTGGTGATGATGCTGGTCGCGCCCGCCGGCGGTCGTGTCGCGAGCGGGGGCGCGCTGCGGGTCGCGCTCGCGACCACGCATTTGCCGCTGGCGGCGGTGCCGGGCGCGATCAGGCGCCCCACCCTGGTGCGCACGTTGCGCATCCTTTGCGATGAGCTGATCGCGCGGTTCGGCATTGCGGCGCCGCGGGTCGGTGTGCTCGGCCTCAATCCGCATGCCGGCGAAGGCGGCCACCTCGGCCGCGAGGAAATCGACGAGATCGCGCCCGCGATCATGCAGCTGCGCGCGGCCGGCTTCGACGTACAGGGACCGATCCCGGCCGATACCGCATTCGTGCCGGCGCAACTCGAACGCTACGATGCGGTGCTGGCGATGTACCACGATCAGGGCCTGCCGGTGCTGAAGCATGCGGGCTTCGGTCACGCCGTCAACGTCACGCTCGGCCTGCCGTATGTACGCACCTCGGTCGACCATGGCACCGCGCTCGATCGCGCCGGCGCCGATCGCGCGGATCCAGGCAGCCTGATCGCGGCGGCACGGATGGCGCTCGACCTCGCTGTGCATTGAGCGGCACCGATGGACGCATCCGACGGTACTGGTGCGAGAGCGGCTTCAGACGCTTCGCGCGAATAGCACCATCCCCACCCAACCCTCCCCTTGAAGGGGAGGACTTGAAGCCTCGCGGCTGAAGCCGCTCCACAAGATCGCGTGACTGATCCGTTACGATGCAGGCATGCCCGACGACCGTCACTTCCACAAGAAACGTTTCGGCCAGCATTTCCTCCACGATGCGAACATCCTCGCGCGCATCGTTCAGGCGATCGCACCGCAGCCCGGCGAACGCGTCGTCGAGATCGGCCCCGGCGACGGCGCGCTGACCATTCCCCTGTTGCGCGCGTTGGGCCGGCTGACCGTGATCGAGCTCGATCGTGACCTGGTCCCGCGCCTGCGTGCCGCGGCGACCGGCGTCGGCGAACTCGAGATCGTCAACGCCGACGTGCTCGGCGTCGATCTCGGCGCGTTGGCGGCCGGCGCTCCGCTGCGCGTGGTCGGCAACCTGCCCTACAACATTTCCTCGCCGATCCTGTTCCACTGTATCGAGCATCTCGACGCGATCCGCGACATGCACTTCATGCTGCAGAAGGAAGTCGTCGAACGCATGGCCGCGGCTCCCGGCAGCAAGGTCTACGGGCGGCTTTCGGTGATGCTGCAACTCGTGTGTCGTGTCGAGCCGCTGCTGGAAGTCCCGCCCGGCGCGTTCCGGCCGCCGCCGAAAGTGGACTCGGCCGTGGTGCGGGTGACGCCGCTCGCGCCGGCCGAACGCCCGCAAGTCGACCGCATCGCGATCGCGCGCGTGGTCAGAGCCGCGTTCGGACAACGCCGCAAAACGCTTGCGAATGCGTTGCGCGAGGTGATGAGCGCAGGGCAGATCGTCGCAGCCGGCGTCGATCCACGCCTGCGCGCCGAACAACTTTCAGCATCGGCGTTCGTCGCGCTCGCTGCCTCGTTGCCGATATCGGCAGCAGAACCATCCCCATCCAGACCTTCCCGTGAAGCAAAGGGCTGGAGAGCGCCGTGATCTTCGCGCTTGCCCGCACGGCCGGTGTCCCGGAAAATCGCACCCCATGAGCGACAAGAAACCCTACGACATCACGATTTCGGTCGACACCCGGTTCCTCGACGACCAGTCGGCGCCTGCGGACAACCGCTACGCGTTCGCGTACACGATCACGATCGCCAATCACGGTACGGTCGGTGCACGCCTGCTGTCGCGGCACTGGATCATCACCGACGGCAACGGCAAGGTGCACGAGGTGCGCGGCGACGGCGTGGTCGGCGAACAGCCGTGGGTGCAGCCGGGCGCCGACTACGAATACACCTCGGGCGCGGTGATCGAGACCGCGCTCGGCACGATGTACGGCAGCTACCAGATGGTCGCCGACGACGGTACGCACTTCGACGCGCTGATCCCGGCCTTCGTGCTGTCGACCCCGCGGACCCTGCACT
>JBIODY010000085.1:0-8498 GCA_044445505.1 Lysobacterales bacterium | reverse complement strand
GGCAAGCAGGGCGCGGATTCCGGTCGCGGAGATTTCCAGCGGCGTGACCGGAATCTGCAGCACCCGGCCCGCCGCGGATTCACGCAGGCTCGCGGCGCCAGGACAACGGCGCGAGGCGATCTTGGTGCGAAGTTCCGTCGGCAGCGCATGGATGTCGTGGCCGGGCCGGGTCAGCACACCGACATGCGCCAGATCGAACAACTCGCGCCAGCGATGCCAAGTCGGCAGTGCCGCGAACGCATCGGCTCCGACCAGCAACACTAGCGGACGCGCCGCGCCGATTCCGGCGCGCAGTTCGAGCAACGTGTCGATCGTCCAGGACGGACCTTCGCGACGCAGCTCACGCGTGTCGAGGATCAATCGATCCTGCCCGGCCAGCCCCGCCTCGATGAGCGCCGCGCGCTGCCGGGCGCTCGCGACGGGTTGCTCGCGATGCGGCGGCACGTTCGCCGGCATCAGGTGCACATCGGCATCGAGGAATTCGGCCGCTTCCCAGGCGACCCGCAGGTGCGCGTTGTGGACCGGATCGAAGGTGCCGCCGAGAATCGCGAGCGGGCGCGTCATGGGTGTGGCGCCGTGTTGACCGGGCGTGAAAAGCGCCCCCATCCGCCCTCTGGGCACCTTCCCCCGCTGGCGCAGGGGAAGGGAAAGCACGCGCGCTTCGCGGATGCGTGCATTGGTGCCGTTGGGAAAGGCGCGCGATGAGCCTTGCCGTTCCTTCCCCTGCGTAGCGGGGGAAGGTGCCGCAGGCGGAAGGGGGCGCTTTTCGACCAGCCCGCACGACCCACATGCAGGGTGCAGGCGACCCGCGCGCAGAAGCTGTTGCCTGGATCGCGCCAGGCGTCCATCACGGCGCCAGCAATCCGGCCGCGCGACGCGGCGACGCGATCGCGGCGATCAGGCGTTCGAGCTCGCGCCAGGCGTTCGCCTCACGCCACGCGGTCAGGTCCGGCTGCTTGCCCAGCGAAGAATAGATCGGCGCCAGTTCGTCGCGCCCCTTGGCGATGCGCTCGATGCGCCCCGCCTGATCGAGGCAACGCTCCCAGTACGCGCGCTCGCCGTTCCTCAGCGCACGCTTGAACAGACCTTCGCGCGACGCGGGCCAGATGCGTTCGCTGCGCAGCGCAGCGTCTGCATCCGGCGCTGCAGCGAGGCGCAACAGCAGGCGCAACTGCAGCAGCAGCCAGCCGAGCAGCGGGATCAGTTCCTCGCCCTCGGCGCGCAGGCCGGCGACGATGTGCAATGCGCGGCCGGCATCGCCGCCGATCGCCGCGTCGGCCAGCCGGAATACGTCGTAGCGTGCATCGTCGGCGACGCTGGACTCCAGCGTATCGGCGTCGAGCGTGCCGCCGGCATGCAGCAGCGCGAGCTTGTCGATCTCCTGTGCCGCGGCGAGCAAGTTGCCCTCGACGCGATCGGCAAGCAACGCGATCGCGTCGCGGGTGATCGCGAGGCCGCGCGAAGCCGCGCGCGCGCCGATCCAGGGCGGCAATTCCTCGCGCTTGAGCGGCCATACCGGCACCGCGACACCGATCTTCTCGATCGCCGACACCCAGGCGCCTTCGTGCTTCCGGCTCCAGTCGTGCGCGGTGACCAGCAGCACGGTATCCGGCGGCGGCGCCGCGCAGAACTCGACGATCGCGGCGCTGCCGTCCTTGCCGGGACGCCCGGTCGGCAGGCGCAGGTCGATCAACTTGCGGCTCGCGAACAGCGACATCGAACGGCTCGCGTCGCCAAGCCGGTTCCAGTCGAAATTCGCCTCGACGTCGAGCACTTCGCGCTCGGCGAATCCGAGTTCCCTCGCCCGCGCGCGCAGCGCGTCGGCGGCTTCGAGCACGAGCAGGTGCTCGGCGCCGGCGATCAGGTAGACAGGCTTCAGTTCGCGCCCTTCGAGCTGCGTGCGAAGTGCTGAAAGGGTCATCGTCATCGCGGCACGATCGTCTATTTGTTCGCGTGCGCGAGCGCCTCGAGCCGGCGCAGGATGGTCTGCACCATGTCGCGCTCGAGTTCCTTGCCGAGCAGGTCGGTTTCGGCGGCGACGCCGAGCGCCTGGGTCGCGTCGAACGTGAACTCGCGGCTGAGCTCGATCGTCTGCTTGGGCAGGATCGCCGTGCCGGCCGTATCGGTGACCTCGAATTCGACGTGAAGACGCAGCGCGTATTCGTTCGCGCGCGCGGTGCCGCCGACCGAGAGCACGTCCGTCGAGAGCGTGTTCGCGCCGATCTTCAGCACGGCGACTCCTTCCCCGGCCTCAGCGACGACGGTCGCGCCCGAACGCGACAGCGCCTTGGACAGGTCCCTGGCCAGCGCGCTCGATGGATCGGCAATCTCGACGTGCACGCGCTGCATGCCCGCCGGCAGTTCGGCTTCCTTGCGCAGATGGAATCCACAGCCGGTCAGCAGCAGGGCGCCGGCAACCAGAAGAGCGGACGGAATGCGGTGCAGGGTCATGTGCGGGTTCCGGAAGCGATCGAAGGACTTGCGATCAGCAGATCATACGGTGCCTGCCAGCGTGGCTGCGAGCGGATGCGGTCGAGCCAGGCGACGATCGACGGCCACGGCGCCAGGTCGACATCGGCCTGGCCGGTCCAGAACAGGTAGCCGCAGCAGGACACATCGGCAATCGTGGGCGTGTCGTCGACAAGGAATGCGCGATCGCGCAGCGCGAGATCCAGGCGGTCGAAGTCGGCATGCATGCGTTGCGCCCACCAGGCTTCCAGCACCGGATCGGCCCTGGTGAAACGGCGCGAGAAGCGCAGGTGCGGAAAGCTCATCGCGAGCCGGTTCGCCTCCCAGGCCAGCCATTCGCGAACCCGCGTGCGTGCCGCCGGCGTCGCGCCATCGAGCTTGCGGTAGCGTCGCGCGAGATGGTCGAGAATCGTGTTCGACTGGCAGATCGCCAAGCCGTCCTCGTCGACCATCACCGGCACCTCGCCGAACAGCGAGGCGGCGCGGAATTCCTCGCTGCGGCGTTCACGCGGCAGATTGAGATCGACCGCGCGTTGCCCGAACGGGACCTCCATCAGCGCGAGCGCGAGTGCGACCTTGTAGCTGTGGCCGGATTCGCGGTTGGAATACAGGATTGTCCGCATCGTTGGAGTACGCCCTTCGGATGGATTGATCTTCAACGCCAGATCAAGCCGGGAATATTGAACAGGACATGGGCGATTATCGCCGGAACCAGGCTGCCGCTGCGCCGGCGCAGTTCGCCGGCAACCAGGCCGAGCACCAGCGCGCCGGCGAACACGGCAATGCCGCTGCCGAGGTGGACGACGCCGAACAGGATGGCCGTGAACAGTACCGCAGCCGACAGCGGAAGGCCGGCGAGCGAAGACATCGCAGTCCAGCGCCGTGCGAGGAACGATTGCAGCAATCCGCGGAAGATCACTTCTTCCTGGATCGGCGCGCCGGCGCCGAAATAGAGCACCAGCATCCATGCCGGAAATGCCGTGGTGTCGATCGGACTCCTTGGCGGAAGCAGGTGGCCCAGCCCCGCGGCCAGCAAGGCCAACGGTGTCCCGACCAGAAGCGCCGTGCCGACCTGTCGCGCGGTCGGCCAGCGCAAGCCGAACTGCGCGAGGCCGACGCCACGGCGCGCCAGCACGACAATCAGCGCCGACGCGATTGCCAGGCTGATCGCGACGATGACCGGAATCGCGATCTGCAGCGGCGGCCGCAGCAGGGACACCGCGATGAATGCAGGAGCATACACCGCGACGAATAACCCGAGAGCGACAGCCATCGGCGCAAGCACCAGCGCGATCCCCGAGCGGTGGCCGGATTCGTAGTTGGAGTAAAGGATCGGTTTCATCGCACGCCGGTGCAAACAATTTCGTCGTTCCAGCGAACGCCCGAACCCGGTGCCTGCGCGGATTCAAGGACGCCGGATTCCGGCGTTCGCCGGACAACGACAAAAGGAAAGTGACTCAGACCACGATGTTCACGATCTTGCCCGGCACGACAATGACTTTCTTCGGCGTCGCACCGGCGATGAAACCGGCGACCTTCGGCTCGGCCAGCGCAAGGCGCTCGACCTCGTCCCTGGTCGCCGACACCGCAACCTCGATCGTACCGCGCAGCTTGCCGTTCACCTGCACCGCAACGGTCACGGCGTCCTTCACCAGTGCGGCCGGATCGGCCTTCGGCCACGGCTGGTCCTCGATCAGGGTTTCGCCATGACCCAACACCTGCCACAACGCATGCGCAATATGCGGTGTGACCGGATTCAACAGCAGCACCATCGCTTCGAGCGCCTCGTGGCGAACCGCGCGACCTTGACCGCTCTGGTCGTCGAACCTGGCCGTGGCATTCAACAGCTCCATCAATGCGGCGATCGCGGTGTTGAACGACAGCCTGCGGCCGATATCGTCGGAGACTTTCTGGATCGTTTCGTGGAGCTGGCGGCGCAGGGTTTTCTGCGCGGGCGTCAGCGATGCAGGATCGACGACGCCTGCGGCGTCGCGCCCCCTACCGCCTTCGGCACCTTCCCCCGCTTGCGGGGGAAGGGACAACAAGGCGTGATCGGGACCGTCCGCATGCGTCATCACCTCGCGCCAGAACCGGCGCAGGAAACGCGCCATGCCCTCGACGCCGGCCTCGTTCCATTCCAGCGACTGGTCCGGCGGCGCCGCGAACATCGAGAACAGGCGCACCGTGTCGGCGCCGTACTTGCCGACCATCGATTGCGGGTCGACGCCGTTGTTCTTCGATTTCGACATCTTCTCGATGCCGCCGATCGACACCGGCTTGCCGTCCGCCTTCAGCAACGCACCGACCACGCGCGCCCTGTCGTCGCGCTGGATCTCGACATCGGCCGGGTTGATCCAGATCTTCGCCCCGTCCTTGCCATTGCGGTAGAACGTTTCCGCAATCACCATGCCCTGGCACAGCAGATTCGTCGCCGGCTCATCGGATTTCACCCGCCCTTCATCGCGCAGCAGCTTGTGGAAGAAGCGGAAATACAGCAGGTGCAGGATCGCGTGCTCGATGCCGCCGATGTACTGGTCGACGGGAAGCCAGTAATTCGCCCGCGCATCGACCATGTCGGCCGCGCCCGGCGAGGTGTAGCGCGCGTAATACCAGCTCGATTCGATGAACGTATCGAATGTGTCGGTTTCGCGCTCGGCCGCGCCGCCGCAGGTCGGGCACGTGGTCTTGCGCCATTCCGGATCGGCCTTGATCGGCGATTTCACGCCGGTGAATTCGACGTTTTCCGGCAGCACGACCGGCAACTGGTCTTCGGGCACCGGCACCGCGCCGCACTTCGCGCAATAGACGATCGGGATCGGGCAGCCCCAGTAGCGCTGGCGCGACACACCCCAGTCGCGCAGGCGGAAGTTCACGCGCCGCGCACCGATGCCGTCCTTCTCGAAGCGTGCGGCGAGCGCGTCGAATGCGCCGCGATAATCGAGCCCGTCGTACTCGCCGGAGTTCACCAGCGTACCGTACTCGGTGTATGCGCCATCCTCGATGATGCCGCGCTCGAATTCATCGACAATCCCGACCGCCGCCGGTGCCTCGTAAACGTCGATGGCGCGACTCTCGCCGAGCGCTGCGCTCATCGCATCGGGGTTGCGTGCCGCATCGCGACCCAGTTCGCGGATCGCATCGCGCACCGCATCGCTGACGATGACCATCCGGATCAGCAGGTCGTATTTGGTGGCGAATTCCCAGTCGCGCTGGTCGTGCGCCGGCACCGCCATCACTGCGCCGGTGCCGTAGCCCATCAGCACGAAGTTCGCGATCCAGACCGGTACGGTTTCGCCGCTGACCGGGTGGATCGCGCTGAGACCGGTGTCGATGCCCTTCTTCTCGGCGGTCTCGATATCCGCCTCGGCGGTGCCGCCGTGACGGCACTCTTCAATGAACGAGGCAACCAGCGGCTTGGCTTTTGCCGCCTTCAGCGCAAGCGGATGCTCGGGCGCGACCGCGAGATAGGTCACGCCCATCAAGGTGTCGGGACGGGTCGTGAATACGTCCAGCGGCTCGGCCTCGCCTTCGACCTTGAACTGGATCTCCAGCCCTTCCGAGCGTCCGATCCAGTTGCGCTGCATGGTCTTGACCGACTCCGGCCAGCCCGGCATCCGATCGAGTCCGTTCAGGAGTTCATCCGCGTACGCGGTGATCCTGAAAAACCATTGCGGTATTTCGCGCTTCTCGACCGGCGCGCCGGTGCGCCAGCCGCGGCCGTCGATGACCTGCTCGTTCGCGAGCACGGTCTGGTCGACCGGATCCCAGTTCACGACCGCCTGCTTGCGGTAGGCCAGACCCTTCCTGAACAGGCGCACGAACATGCGCTGTTCGTGCACGTAGTACTCGGGGCGGCAGGTCGCAAACTCGCGTGACCAGTCGATCGCGTAGCCGAGCGAGGCCAGCTGCGCGCGCATGTGCTCGATGTTCGCGTAGGTCCACTTCGCCGGCGCGGTGTTGTTCTTGATCGCGGCGTTCTCGGCCGGCAGGCCGAACGCATCCCAGCCCATCGGCTGCAGCACGTTTCTGCCCTGCATGCGCTGATAGCGGCTGATCACGTCGCCGATCGTGTAGTTCCGCACGTGGCCCATGTGCAGCGCGCCGGACGGGTACGGCAGCATCGACAGGCAGAAGAATTTCGGCTTCGGCGATCGCTCGTCGACGACGAAAGCGCGCTTGTCGTTCCAGAAGGTCTGCGCGGCGGCTTCGACGGCTTGGGGGTCGTAGGTTTCTTGCATGGGTTCCTGGTGCACGCTGCAGCGGCACATTCCTGATGGACGACGTGGGAAAGGTTCCCAACCACTCGTCGTCCCGGCGGAAGCCGGGACCCAGCGTCTTTTTGCAGCAGATGCTGGATCCGGCTTTCGCCGGGACGACGATCCAATCGATGCTTCTGCGCGCCAGCCTAGCGCAGTGCAACATCGGCGCCAACCCGCAGCGCATCGGCACCGGATGGCAGGGTTTCGCCGCGGTTTGCGTATATCTCGTCGGGGGAAAGGTTTCCCTCAGCCTCGAGAGGAGATCCACGCATGAAACGGTTGACTTTGTATGTCGCGCTGGCCGCGACGCTGGGCATGGGCGCGAGTTTGGCCCAGGCGGACAGTTTCACCTACCACGGTTCGCTGCAGGACGCGGGCAAGGCCGCCAACGGCAGCTACGATCTGCAACTGACGCTGTACTCGGCGCAGAGCGGTGGCCACGTGCTCGCCGGACCCGTCACGCTGTACGGCGTGAGGGTCACCAAGGGCAATTTCGTCACCAATGTCGATTTCGGCGCGATGACCGCGCTGACCAGCCAGGGCTGGGTCGATGTCAAGGTCAAACCGGCCAACGCAGGCGATTTCACCGCGCTCGACAGCCGTTCGCCGGTCGCTGCGCCGGACAGCGCCTGTCCGGGTTCGTGGGCGCTGGATGGCAATGCGGGCAATCCGGTCGGCAGTTATGTCGGTACCGCCGACGCCCAGCCACTGATTTTCGAGACCAACGC
This sequence comes from Lysobacterales bacterium, assembly GCA_044445505.1. Lineage (GTDB taxonomy): Bacteria > Pseudomonadota > Gammaproteobacteria > Xanthomonadales > Rhodanobacteraceae > Dokdonella_A. The sequence continues at coordinate 1,042 of JBIODY010000085.1, read as the reverse complement.
AACCTCAGCCGGTGCGTTCTACCCGGACGCGCCGAACAATGCGATCTTCTACACCTACGGCAAGACCTCGCTGGCGTTCTCGGATGGCGCGGACGGCTTGGATTCGCTGGCAGCGGGCTTTCGCGGTCATGCCGTAAACGAGGGATCGTTCGACTGGAGTCCGGCAAACGGCACGATCGTGTCGGTACCCGACACGGCCAACGAGCAATTCATCGTCAATGCACCGCACGGCGTCGGCATCAACACCGCGACCGCGCCGGACGGCACGCCGCTGCGCGATGAACTGACGATCGCCGTGTCGCCAGATCTGCCGGCGAGCAACGCCGACCTGACCTTCGAGACCGGCACGGGGGCCGGCCCCGCCTACAACGGTTTCAACTTCAACGCGCAGCCGTTTGGATACTTCCAGCTTACGGGTCTGTACAACAATTCGGGCCTGGCCTACGACTCCCTGATGTATATCGACTACCGCCATCCGAACGGCAGCCACTGGGGCTTCAACGGCGCAGGTTCCGTGAGCGGCAACGCATTCACGGTCGGCGTCGACGCCACCGGCGGCAATGGCGCGTCCCTGAGCAGCGGCGGCGTGTGGACCAATGCATCGAGTCGCACGTTCAAGGAAGCATTTGCCGCGATCGATCCGGTCAATGTCCTGCAGAAGCTCGTGGCGATGCCGGTACAAACCTGGTTCTACAAGGGCAACCACGACGACGGCCAGCACATGGGCCCGGTCGCCGAGGACTTCGCCTCGACGTTCGGTCTCGGCCACAACGAGAAATACATCGGCACGGTCGATGAAAGTGGCGTCGCCCTGGCGGCGATCCAGGGCCTCAACCGGAAGGTCGAAGCCGAAAACGCGACGCTGAAGCAGGAGAATGCCGACCTGCGCGGCAAGCTCGACGCGGTGGCCGCGCGCCTCGACAAACTGGAAAGCCAGAAGGGAGAGTGACCATGGCCACTCTCTCACCGGCAATCCGCAGCGGACCGCTGCTGGCGTTGCTGGCGGTTGCGTTCGCAGTCACGCCGGCGACGGCGGACGGCG